>NZ_JAGPUP010000561.1:0-155661 GCF_018069605.1 Microvirga sp. HBU67558
GATTACGGACAGATCGTCGAGATGAACACACCCGACGAGTTCTTCAGAAATCCGCAGCACGAGCGGACCAAGCTCTTCCTGTCACAGATCCTGCACTGAGCGGATCGTGCAAAACGAAAAGGCCCCGGCAATCTCCGGGGCCTTTTTTCTGCGCTGGCCGGTTCAGGCTTTCGTTCCCGGGCCCGTCGCGATCGGCAGGTCGTCCCGTGCACCCCACTCGGACCAGGAGCCGTCGTAGATGGCATCAGCGGGGCGCCCCAGGGTTTCGAAGGCAACCGAGAGAATGGCGGCCGAAACGCCTGAGCCGCAGCTCGCGATGATCGGGCGTTGCAGATCCAGGCCGGCGTTACGGACGGCCTGTTCGATGCTTGCGCTGTCCTTCAAGCGACCGTTGTCGACGATGTCGCTCCAGGGGAGGTTCGCGCTGCCCGGAATGTGTCCTGCCTTGAGACCTGGACGAGGCTCCGGCGCCTCTCCTCTGAAGCGATCCGCCGCGCGGGCATCGACGACCTGCGCCGAGCCGGACTGAATGGCGTCCTGCACTCTCGCGACATCCGCGACGGCCGAACCCGCGACGGAAGGCGTGAAGGTTTTTGGCGAGCGCGGCGCCTCCGGGCCCGTCTCGATCGCTCGTCCTTCCGCTATCCAGGCAGGGAAACCGCCATCGAGAATCGAAACATCACGGGCGCCGAAAACCTGGAACATCCAGCGGACCCGCGGGGCCGAGAAGAGACCCAGGCCGTCATAGACCACGATGGTCATGTCCTGGCTGATGCCCATGGCGCCGACAGCCTTGGCGAAGTCCTCCGGCGAAGGGAGCATGTGGGGCAGGGCAGAGCGCATGTCCTTGACCGTGTCGATGTCGAAGCGCACGGCTCCCGGAATATGGCCGGCGAGGTACTCGGACTGGGGATCGCGGTTCTGGTTCGGAAGGTACCACGAGGCGTCGACGACCACGAGATTCGGATCGTTCAGGTGCTCCTGCAGCCAGGAGGTCGAAACGAAAGGCTGGGACATGACAAAGCTCCTTGTCATACGAAATCAATCGACCAGGGACATGCGAACGCGGCGGTTCTGCTTGCCCTTCTTCTCGATGTCGGTGACCGCGACCGTACCGATCTCGCCGGTGCGGCGCACATGGGTGCCGCCGCAGGGCTGGAGGTCGATTCCTTCGATCTCGACCAGACGGACGCGGCCGGATCCACGCGGCGGCTTGACCGACATGGTCTTCACGAGTCCCGGATTGGCATCGAGTTCCTCATCCGTGATCCACCGCTCGGTGACCGGCGCGTCCCGAGCGATAAGGGCGTTCAGCTTTTCCGTGATCTCGGCCTTGTCGAGGCCGGCATCCGGGATGTCGAAGTCGAGCCGCCCGTCGCCGTCGCCGATCGCACCGCCCGTCACCGGATAGGGAAGAACCACGCTGAGCAGGTGCAGGGCCGTGTGGACGCGCATGCGCTTGAGGCGACGTGGCCAGTCGAGCTGCAGCTGGACGGTCTCACCCTCGGCAAACCGGGCGGCCGCATCCTGTCCGACGAGATGCACAACCTGCGACCGATCCGGGCCATAGACCGTGTTCGTGATCGGGAAACCGTCGCCGTTGGCGCTCACGATGGCGCCGACGTCTCCCGGCTGCCCGCCGCCTTGAGCATAGAACACCGTGCGATCGAGGATGACGCCACCCTCGGGTGTCGTCCCGAGGACCTGGGCCTCGCAGGAGGTGGCATAGGCGTCGTCGCGGTAGAGGAGCTCGGTCGCAGTCATGTTCGTCTCGGGTTTGACGGGCCGGATCGTCCCGTTCGAAAAAGCGACCGGGATGCTGACGTCAAGGAGCATGTCGGGTCAAGCTCCCTTGGCGAAGGTTACGAAGGCAGATCGGCCACACTGCGAAGGCTGCGAAACGCCTGCAAGGCTCTTTCGCGCGCCGGGCCGTGGGGGACGATCGGATCAGGGTAGGTCTCACCCCGCCTGACTCCGGCCGCATGCAGAACAGCGGGGGGCGCGTCCCAGGGCTTGTGGATGAAGCCCGAGGGCAGCTCGGCGATCTCAGGGACGAAAGAGCGGATGTAGTCGCCGCCCGGGTCGAATTTCTCGCCTTGGGCGACCGGGTTGAAAATCCGGTGAAAGGGCGCCGAATCGGGTCCCGATCCCGCAATCCATTGCCAGCTGAAGGCATTGTTGGCGGGGTCGGCGTCGACCAGGGTGTCCCAGAACCAGGCCTCGCCCCGGCGCCAGTCGGTCAGGAGGTGCTTCACCAAAAACGAGGCAGCGATCATGCGCACCCGGTTGTGCATCCAACCCGTCTGCCAGAGTTGGCGCATTCCGGCATCGACGATCGGATAGCCTGTCCGACCCTTCTGCCAAGCCCTGACGGCTTTCGCATCTTCGCTCCATGGAAAGCGGTCGAACCGGCTGCTGTGCGGCCGATCAGGCATGTGAGGGTAATAGTGAAGCATCTGGTGGCTGAAGTCGCGCCAGATGATTTCACTCAGATATTTCTCCGCATCACGTGCTAGGCTGGGCTCGCGGGCGGCTTCTGCCGTCACGCCATGCCAGATCTGCCTGGGGCTGATCTCACCGAAGCGCAGATGAGGGGAAAGACGCGACGTGCCCTGAACCGACGGGTGGTCCCGATTGTCCGCATAGCCTCTCAGGCTCTCCCGGCAGAAGCGCTCGAATCCTTCCTGACCGGCCCGTTCGCCCCGGCGCCACTCGGCACGCATGCCGTCGGCCCAGTCGGGGGATGAGGGTTCGAGGCCTAGTGCGCCGACAGGGATGGCGGCATCCAGGAGCGCTGACGGCCACGTTCCTCCGGGGATCCGCTTCGGAGGAGGCAGCGCAGCGGCAACGGGCCGGGCCATGACGGCCCTCAGATAGGGGGTGAAAACCTGAAACGGCTTTCCGGCCTGGTTGGCAATCGTCCAAGGTTCGTGCAGGAGCCGTCCGTTGAAGCTGTGGGCTCGGATGCCCAAATCGGTCAGGTGCTTCTTGATCGCCCTGTCGACGGCGATCTCGGCCGCGCTATAGCGCCGGTTCCAGAAGATCGCGGAGGCACCCGCTTCGATCGCGATTCTGCCGACAATCGAAAGCGCCGACCCTTTGAACACGAGAAGCCCGGATCCGGTCTGCTGGAGCGCATCATCAAGAGCTTCGAGAGAGCCGTGGAGCCACCATCGCGCCGCGCCGCCGAGTGGGCGCAGCCCGTCCGAGTCGTCATCCAGGACCGCGAAGCATAGAACCCGCGATCCCGTCGAGACGGCCGCAGCGAGGGCAGGGTGATCGGAAAGGCGATGATCGTCGCGAAACCAGACCAGGACGGGAGACTGTGAATCGGTGCTCATGGCAGCGGATCATAGCCAAGGTTCCATCCCGCGAAAGGCCGAGGCGAAACCGTGCGGATCGAGGTCGAATGCGGGGAGACGAGAAGGTTGGCTCCGGCGGTAGGATTCGAACCTACGACCAACGGATTAACAGTCCGCTGCGCTACCGCTGCGCCACGCCGGAATAAGCCATACCTTTCCAAGAAGCCTTATCGCTCAGCTTCTTGAGCGCCGCGGAGGTCCGTGGGACATGTCCGCCGGCGAGGTGGGAGGCATATAGCACGGGTTTCGACGGTTGCAAGCGCATTGTTGTCGAGCAAGCGTGAAAAGGGGCTGTTGCTCTTTGGGGGGATGGTTGCTATGGAGCACCCGTCGCGTTCGCGGCACGCCCCGGATGGCCTCGTGGCGGAGTGGTTACGCAGAGGACTGCAAATCCTTGCACCCCGGTTCGATTCCGGGCGAGGCCTCCAACGAATTCTGAAGGCACTATCCATGGTCGATTTCACCCAAGCGCGCCGCATGATGGTTGATGGCCAGCTGCGCACTTTCGACGTGAACGACATGCCTCTCCTCGATGCTATGGACAGCGTTCCGAGAGAGCTTTTCGTGCTCCCGGGCCGCGAGAGCCTTGCCTACATCGACCAGGACATCCTCGTGAGCAACGGCGGCGAGAGCCGCTACATGCTTTCTCCGATGATCCTGGGTCGCATGATCCAGGCTCTCGAGATCGACGCAGGCGACAATGTTCTCGATGTCGCCGGCGGCCGCGGCTACGCTTCTGCGGTCCTTCGCAGGCTGGGTGCTCGGGTGACCTTCCTTGAATCGGACGAAGCGCTTGCTACTTCCGCCAAGCAGTGCCTCGGCGCAGCCGGATGTGACGACGTTGCCGTCGCGGCCGGTGCGCTCGAACAGGGCTATGCCGCGAATGCTCCCTTCGACGCCATTCTCGTGAACGGCTCGGTCGAGGTTCGCCCGCAAGCGCTCCTCCAGCAGCTCGGCGAGGGTGGCCGTCTGGTGTGCGTCAAGGGGCGCGGGCGCGCCGCCCGGGCGACCCTCTTTGTCCGCACCGGAGACGCGATCGGTGAGCGGAGTCTCTTCGAAGCCGCCGCGCCCCTTCTGGCCCCGTTCGTTCAGCCGGCCGGTTTCACGTTCTAATTCCTTCCAGATCCTTAATTTCCCCTGTCCGGCAGTGTCGCTTTTTTGCGCCACTCCCAAGCTAAAATCGAGCCGGCCCCAACGCGTTGTTGCCGACTCCGTTCCCTTGGGTATTGTTGCGCTTTGAGTCGCAGTGGTTTCTGAAATCGGCGTCTCTTGCGGATATTCCGTTCGGGTCGCTAGGCAGGTGCGCGTGAAGAATAAGCATTCCAAGAAGACGTATCGCTGGCTCTGTGGGGTGATGACCTCGGTGTTCGTGCTGATGGGCCCGGCTGGGGTGTCAGCCGAGACCTTGGAAGGCGCTTTGTCCCGCGCTTACGGGAACAATCCGGACCTGAATGCTCAGCGTGCGAACGTCCGCGCGACGGATGAAACAGTGGCCCAGGCGAAATCCGGCTACCGACCGGTCATCAACGGAACGGCCGATGTCGGCCGCAGCTGGGCCTCGGTCGAGCAGCCCTCGTCCCGGTTTTCGCCCAATACGACGACCCAGAGCGCTCTCAACCCGCGTGGGTTCGGCGTCGAGGTTAACCAGACGATCTTCGATGGCTACCGGACCCAGAACCGGGTCCGTGCAGCGGAATCTTCGGTCCTCGGCTCCCGCGAAACCCTGAACAGCACCGAGCAGAGCACCCTGCTCGACGCCGCGACGGCCTATATGGACGTCCTGCGGGATACGGCCATTCTCGATCTGCAGCGCAACAACGTCGAAGTCATCGACGAGCAGCTGCGCCAGACCCAGGACCGCTTCAACGTCGGCGAAGTGACCCGAACCGACGTCGCCCAGGCCGAAGCCCGCCTGGCGGCCGCACGGTCCGAGGCCAGCCTGGCCGAGGCCACGCTGCGCAACAGCATTGCGGTCTACCGGCAGGTCGTGGGCGTCGAGCCCGCGCAGCTCGCGCCCGGGCGCCCCCTGGACCGGCTGACCCCGCGCACGGTCGATGCGGCTCTCAAGATCGGGCTGAACGAGCATCCTGCCATCAAGGCGCGCCAGCATGCGGTCGACGTGGCCGAACTGCAGGTCAAGATCGAGGAGGGCGCCCTTGCTCCACAGCTGGGCGTCGTCGGCGCGATCGACCAGCGCTACGACCGGCAGACGGGAGGCGATGCGTCTTTGTCGGGCTCCGTGGTCGCACGGCTCACCGTGCCGATCTATGAGGGCGGTCAGGTTTATGCCGCGACGCGTCAAGCCAAGGAAGTGGCCGGGCAGCGCCGGCTCGAGGCGGATTCGGTCCGCGATCAGGTCCGTGCCGCCGTCAGTTCCTCCTGGGGGCGGCTGGAAGCGGCCCGCGCCCAGATCGTCGCCGCGCAGGCTCAGATCGACGCTGCCGAGACGGCCCTGAGCGGCGTGCGCGAGGAGGCCCGCGTCGGCCAGCGCACGACCCTGGACGTGTTGAACGCGCAACAGGAACTGCTGAACGCCCGCGTCAACCTCATCACGGCCCAGCGCGACCGGGTGGTGGCCTCCTATAGCCTGGTCAACGCCATGGGACGCCTCAACTCACGGGCGCTCGGGCTCAAGGTCAATCATTACAGCCCGAAGATCCATTACGATCAGGTCAAGGATCTTTGGGTCGGCACAAGTACGCCCGACGGTCGTTGATAAGTTTCGGGGCCAGAACCAAAAAGTTCTGGCCCCGCTTGTTTTCTTTAAGGTTGCGTAAAATACTTCATTTGCATTCTTTCGAATGTGATTCTTGCGTATTTTGATTTGGATGCGGCAATGGGTTCTACGAGCCTGAAAGTTAACGAGCCATCGATGGAAGAAATTCTGGCTTCCATCCGGCGCATCATCTCCGACGATGAGGCGCTGCAATCCCCCGAGCCGGAGCAGCCGGCGTCCTCGCCGCTGAAGAACGTCCTCGACATTGCCGAGATGCATATGTCGCCGCTGATCGCGCCGGGCCCCAACGAGTCGGTGCTCGGCCCCTGGAGCCGCGGTGAGGCTATGCTGGACGAGCGGCCCACGGATGAGGGCTCAGAGCATTTCCACGATGGTCGCGAACCCAGGCAGCCCACCCTGGCCCTGGCCCAGATTGCGGCCTCGGAGGCTGCCACTCGGGCAGCCGCACCCATCACGCTGCCCCAGCCTGCAACCGCCGACCTTCTCCTCTCCAAGGAGGCCAGTGCCGCGGTTTCCGGTGCGTTCGACCGTCTCAGCGTTTCCGTGAAGCCAAGTCAGCCTCAGACCGTCGAGGATCTCATGAAGGAGATGCTGCGGCCCATGCTGAAGGCATGGCTCGATGACAATCTTCCTTCCATGGTCGAGCGCCTGGTGCGCGGCGAGATCGAGCGCGTAACCCGCTCCCGGAGTTAGAACCGAGCCCTGGCCTGAAAACCGGGGCAGTTTTCGGTGCGGCGGGTCCAGATTGCCGCGCCTCTGTTGACTTCGTCCCATCCGTCCGGTTTGTAGCCGTCTTGCTCGCGCGTTGTTCGCGCCCACAGGCCGGTACTCATCATGATGGACAAGACGTTCGATCCTACCTCCGTCGAAGCACGCATTTCCTCCCGTTGGGAGGAGGCTGGCGCTTTCAAGGCCGGCCGCGCGGATCGCCAGGACGCGGTACCCTACACGATCGTCATTCCGCCGCCCAACGTGACCGGCTCGCTCCACATGGGGCATGCCCTCAACAACACGATCCAGGATATCCTGTGCCGTTTCGAGCGCATGCGGGGCAAAGACGTGCTCTGGCAGCCCGGCATGGATCATGCGGGCATCGCCACGCAGATGGTCGTCGAGCGTCGACTGGCTGAGCGCCAGATCCAGCGTCGCGACCTCGGCCGTGACGAGTTCGTCAAGCGCGTCTGGGAGTGGAAGGAGGAATCCGGCGGCACTATCGTTCGCCAGCTCAAGCGCCTCGGCGCCTCCTGCGACTGGTCGCGCGAGCGCTTTACCATGGACGAGGGGCTGTCCCGCGCCGTGCTGAAGGTCTTCGTCGATCTCTATCGGCAGGGCTTGATCTACAAAGACAAGCGCCTCGTGAACTGGGATCCCAAGTTCCAGACCGCAATCTCGGACCTGGAGGTCCAGCAGGTCGAGGTGAAGGGTCATCTCTGGCACATCCGCTATGCCGTGGAGGGAATGCCGGATCGCTCCATCACGGTCGCCACCACGCGCCCGGAAACCATGCTCGGCGACGTGGCCGTTGCCGTTCATCCCGAGGACGAGCGCTACAAGGACCTCGTGGGCAAGTTCGCCGTCCTGCCGCTGGTCGGTCGGCGTATCCCGATCGTGGCTGACGAGTACTCCGACCCCGAGAAAGGCACCGGCGCGGTGAAGATCACGCCTGCGCACGATTTCAACGACTTCGAAGTGGGCAAGCGCCACAAGCTGCCGCTGATCAACATCTTCGGCACCGAGGCTCAGCTTGCCGTCGCCGGGAACGACGCTTTCCTGGAAGGCGTCGAGCGGACCGACGATCTGAACGCTGTGCTGGCTCTCGACGGTCTTGATCGCTTCGAGGCACGCAAGCGGATCGTCGCCATGCTGGAGGAGCGCGAGCTTCTGGTCCTGATCGAGCCGCATGCCCATACTGTGCCGCACGGCGACCGTTCCAATGTGGTGATCGAGCCCTACCTCACCGACCAGTGGTACGTGAACGTGAAACCTCTGGCCGACAGGGCGCTCGATGCCGTGCGCAAGGGCCAGACCAAGTTCGTGCCCGAAACCTGGGATAAGACCTATTTCCAGTGGCTCGAGAACATCGAGCCCTGGTGCGTTTCGCGTCAGCTCTGGTGGGGCCACCAGATTCCGGCCTGGTATGACGATCAGGGCAATGTCTACGTCACCATGAGCGAGGAGGAGGCGAAGGCCGAGGCACGCGCAAAGAACGGCCGCGATGTGCCGCTAAGGCGCGACGAGGACGTGCTCGACACCTGGTTCTCTTCGGCCCTGTGGCCGTTCTCGACCCTGGGCTGGCCAGACGATGCACCGGAGCTGAAGCGCTACTACCCGACGAATACCCTCGTCACCGGCTTCGACATCATTTTCTTCTGGGTCGCCCGGATGATGATGATGGGCCTGCACTTCATGGAAGAGGTTCCCTTCGACACGGTCTATATTCATGCCCTCGTCCGCGACGAGAAGGGTGCGAAAATGTCGAAGTCGAAAGGCAACGTCATCGATCCGCTGAATGTGGTGGAGCAGTACGGGGCCGATGCGCTGCGCATGACGCTCACGTCCATGGCCGCGCAGGGGCGCGACATCAAGCTGTCGGTTCAGCGGGTCGAGAACTACCGCAATTTCGCGACCAAGATCTGGAACGCGGCGCGTTTCGCCGAGATGAACGAGTGCAAACGCGTTACCGGCTTCGATCCGAAGTCCGTGAAGGAGACGCTCAACAAATGGGCGCTCAGCGAGTGCGCCAAAGCAATCAATGAGGTTGCCACGGGCATCCAGAGCTACAAGTTCAACGAAGCGGCAGGTGCGGCCTACCGCTTCGTCTGGAACGTATTCTGCGACTGGACGCTCGAACTGTCCAAACCCGTGCTCCAGGGCGCGGATTCGCCCGCCAAGGACGAGACGCGCGCCACGATCGCGTACATCCTGGACGAGATCTGCAAGCTTCTCCACCCCATCATGCCGTTCCTCACGGAGGAGCTGTGGGAGGTGAAAGGGCAGGAGGGGCCGAAGCGCGACACAATTCTGGCTTTGGCTCCCTGGTCGAACCTCGATCACCTGATCGATCCGCAGGCTGAAGCCGAGATCGGCTGGGTGGTGGACCTCGTGACGGAGATCCGCTCCGCCCGTTCGGAGACGAACGTGCCGGCCGGTGCGCAGATCCCCCTGGTCCTCGTGGCGTCGTCGGACGACGTGAGGGCTCGCGCCGGGCGCTGGGGCGACATCGTCAAGCGGCTTGCCCGGATCTCCGAGATCTCGTTCGCCGACGCGGCTCCGAAGAGCTCGATCCAACTCCTCATCCGCGGTGAGGCCGCGGCTCTGCCGCTGGAGGGCGTGATCGATCTCGATGCCGAGCGCGCGCGCCTCGCCAAGGAAATCCAGAAGCTCGACGTGGAGATCGGCAAGATCGATGCAAAGCTCGGGAATGCGGATTTCATCAAGCGCGCGCCGGAGGAGGTCGTCGAAGAACAGCGCGAGCGCCGCGACGAGGCTGTGATGCGCAAGGCCAAAATGGAAGAGGCACTGAGACGTCTCAAGGACGCTTGAGGCAGTCTCCTTTCCAAGTACCCGTCATCGCCGGCCCTGTTCCGGTGATCCCGATCGGTCAAGCGCCACGCCCACCGATCGGGATGGACGGGACGAGCCCGGCCATGAACCCAAGGCAGCTCACACCCCAAGAGAAGGCAAGGGAACCGCGATGAGCCGACGCGGAGCCATGGATTTCCTTCCGCCGCTTCTGCGCCTCACCCGGTCGCGAAATCCACCAAGAGCTTCACGTTGAGGGCCACGATGACAGCGGCGATGAAGCCCGCAATCGCGGTGAGCCACCGCGGCGTGACGAGGGCGCCCATCTTGGCCCGTGAGGCCGTCATCGTCACGAGCGGGATGACCGCGAACGGAAGCTGAAGGCTCAGGATCACCTGGCTCAGGATCAGCAGTTTCGCCGTGCCCCCCTCTCCGTATGCGATGGTAACGCCCGCCGCGGGGATGATGGCGATGCCGCGGGTGATCAGGCGGCGCATCCAGGGCGCCATCTTGAAGCTGATGAAACCCTCCATGACGATCTGTCCTGCCATGGTGGCGGTCACCGTCGAATTTAGGCCGCAGCAGAGCAGCGACAGACCGAAGAGCATCGGCGCGATCGCACTGCCGAGAATCGGCTTGAGCAGGGTATGGGCCTCGCCGAGTTCTGCGATCTCGGAGCGGCCGGTGTGATGGAAGGCAGCCGCGGCGAGGATGAGCAGAGACGCATTGATGGTCAGAGCGAACATCAGCGCGATGGTCGAGTCGAGGGTTGCGAAGCGCAGAGCCTCGCGTCGCTCGGACAGGGTGTCGCCGTAGGCGCGGGTCTGCACGATGCCTGAATGCAGGTAGAGGTTGTGCGGCATGACCGTGGCGCCCAGAATGCCGAGGGCGAGATAGAGCATGTCGGGATTGGTGACGATTTCCGTCGTTGGAGCAAATCCGGTGATGACGCCCGCCCAGTCCGGATCGGCCATGGCGATCTGGATCCCGAAGCAGATTGCGATCACGCCGAGCAGCGTGATGATGAAGGCCTCGACCCATCGGAAGCCGAGATTCTGCAGATACAGGATCAGGAATACGTCAAGCGCCGTGATGATGACGCCGATTTCGAGCGGGATTCCGAAAAGGAGATTGAGGCCGATCGCCGTGCCGATCACCTCCGCAAGATCCGTTGCACAGATGGCAAGCTCCGCCAGAACCCATAGGATCCAGGCGACCGGCCTCGGATAGGCGTCACGGCACGCCTGAGCGAGGTCACGGCCGGTCGCAACCGCCAGCCTGGCGCAAAGGGACTGCAGGATGATCGCCATGATGTTGGAGATCAGCGCCACCGACAGAAGGGCGTAGCCGTATTTCGAGCCGCCGGCGATCGAGGTCGCCCAGTTGCCTGGATCCATGTAGCCCACGGCCACCAGATAGCCTGGCCCCAGGAACGCGGCTGCGCGACGCCATACCGATCCCGGCCTCACGGCGATTGAACGGTTTACCTCCGGCAGGGAGGCAAGGTCCGACGATCGCCGCCATGCGGCCTTTTGCACGAGGGACACGGGAGCGGACTGATCCATGGCGTCTTTCTGCAGTTGCAAACCATTTGCAAGAAGAATCTAGCGTGTGTCCTCGGTTGCGGCAAGAGGAGAAATGCACAAAGTTGCATCAGGAGGTCTGTCATATCCCGAAGGGGACGCCTACCCGGTGGGCTCCGGTCGCGCTCATGCGTTTCGGGCGTGACAACGCCCGCGAGGTTTGCTCTAGGTCTTGCAAAACCAGACGGGTCAGCTGGAACAGGGATCGAAATGCTCGAAAGTGTCCTGATCGCCAATCGCGGCGAGATCGCGTGCCGCATCATTCGCACCGCCAAGCGCCTGGGGATGCGGACCATCGCGGTCTATTCGGAAGCCGATGCGGAATCGCTCTTCGTCCAGATGGCGGACGAGGCCCATCTGATCGGACCAGCCCCCGCGCGCGAGAGCTATCTCCGCATTGACAAAATCATTGACGTCGCCAAGCGCACCCGGGCCGCCTCCATCCATCCCGGATACGGATTCCTGTCCGAGAGGGCCGAATTTGCCGAGGCCTGTGCGGCGAACGGCATCGTGTTCGTCGGACCGCCAGCCTCCGCGATCAAGGCGATGGGGCTCAAGGACGCCGCCAAGGCGCTGGTCCAGCAGGCTGGCGTACCCGTCGTTCCGGGCTATCACGGCTCGAAGCAGGATCCGGATTTCCTGCGTCAGAAAGCATATGAGATCGGGTATCCGGTCCTGATCAAGGCGGTCGCCGGCGGCGGCGGCAAGGGGATGCGGCGTGTCGAGAAGGCGGCCGATTTCGACGCGGCGCTGGAGAGCGCCCAGCGTGAGGCACAGAATGCCTTCGGTGATCCACGGGTACTGGTGGAGAAGTACATCCTCTCGCCGCGCCACATCGAGATCCAGGTCTTTGCCGACGGGCATGGCAATGTGGTGCATCTTTTCGAGCGCGACTGCTCGCTCCAGCGCCGCCACCAGAAGGTGATCGAAGAGGCCCCGGCGCCCGGGATGACGTCGGAAATGCGCCAGGCCATGGGACAGGCAGCCGTCGAGGCCGCCCGGGCCGTCGGCTATGTAGGGGCCGGAACCGTGGAGTTCATCGCCGATGGTCGCGAGGGTCTGCGGCCCGACCGCTTTTATTTCATGGAGATGAACACCCGCCTTCAGGTGGAGCATCCGGTCACGGAAGCAATCACCGGGCTTGATCTCGTCGACCTGCAGTTTCGCGCCGCGTCGGGCGAGGTCCTGCCATTCTCGCAGGACGACCTCGCCATCGACGGCCATGCGGTCGAGGCGCGTCTGTATGCGGAGGATCCGGAAAAGGAATTCCTGCCCTCCACAGGAAAACTTTGGGCATTGGAGTTCCCGGACCGGGAGGGTGTCCGCATCGACACAGGGGTCGAGGCCGGTGCCGAGGTGACGCCGTACTACGATCCCATGATTGCGAAGGTCATCGCCCATGGAGCGAGCCGCCTCGAAGCCTTGGATAAGCTGGCGGAAGCGCTCGGACGAACGATCGTGGCGGGCCCGAAGACGAATGCGGCGTTCCTGAAGCGTCTCTGCGAGGCTGAGGGCTTCAGGGCAGGCCAATTCGACACCGGGTTCATCGACCGTAACCTCGACAGCCTCGGGGTCGGGCCGCAGCCCGTCGACGAAGTTGCCGTGTCGTTCGGTGCGTCGGCGCTGATCTCCCGGGAGATCGAACGGTTGCGCATGGCCGAGCTCCAGAAGAGCGACGAGCCGTCGTCGTCGTGGTCCATGCCGGATGGTTTTCAGCTTCTCGGACTTCGCAACGTCGGCGTGCCACTTCGGGTCGACGGGGAGCGCGTCGAAGCGCGCGAGGTGTTCAGCCAAGAGCATCGGGGTGCGAGCACCGTCGCATTCGGTGGGAGCGATCCCTGGGCGGTCGAGGAGATTGACCAGGAAGTGGACGCGCCGCACGGCGTCTACATCATCCGCAACGGACGCCAGACCCTGGTTCAGCCCTATGATCCCTTCGACGTCGATCTCGAGCACATGGATGAGGGTGGCACCGTCAAGGCGCCGATGCATGGCAAGCTCATCGCCGTCTTCGTGCAGCCTGGCGATCGGGTCGAGAAGGGACAGCGCCTCGCCATCGTGGAAGCGATGAAGATGGAGCATGTGCTGGTGGCGCCTTCGGATGCGGAGGTGGCGGAGATTGCCGCCGACCCGGGGGCACAGGTGGCCGAAGGGGCGCGCCTGATCGTGCTGAAGACGGAGGAATAGCCTGCGTCGCATCGTCGGATGACAAACCGACTGGTGCATGGTTGAAAAAGGACATGGCACTTCACCTGATCAAACTCTGCGTCGGTTGTGACTCGATTACGGATCTCGAAGAGTGGATCGAGGAAAACCGTGCGCTGCACCGGCGGCTCGGGCGCGAGTACGAGCAGACGCACACGACGCGGATGGTGCCCAAGCGGGTCGACGAACTGCTGGATGGCGGTTCCCTGTACTGGGTGATCAAAGGGCAGGTCGCGGCTCGTCAGCAGCTTCTGGATGTCCGACCTTTCACGGACGCGGACGGGATTGGCCGCTGCCGTCTTGTGCTGGACCAAGCGGTGATTGCCGTCGAACCGCGTCCCTTCAGACCGTTTCAGGGCTGGCGCTATCTTGTCACTACGGACGCCCCGCGTGACATCGACCTGAAAGCCGGCGACCTCGCCAGGATGCCGGAGGACATGCGGCGCGAACTCGTTGAACTCGGGCTTCTCTAACTTATGTGAATCTGTGGGGATGGTTTGATGAGGTTCCGCTCCGTCGCTGCTGTCATTCTGATCGCCACGGGCAGTCCTGCCCTTGCGAAAGAGTGCCGCATGCCCGATCCGGCGCCGGGCGTTCGCCCGGAGCTGCCTCCCAGCTGCAGGGCGCGGCTTGAAGGGCGGGAGGCGAGGGCCGAGCGGCCCGATTCCCTCAATGGAAACCAGGGGTTCGTCAATCTAGGAAACGGAACTCAGGTGCGGATCGGCGGTCGCGTTCGGACGGAAGTCATGGGCCGTCGTTAAACTTTTTTGCTGGGGATCTTCTTGGAACCGCGCTGGCTCGAACAGCATTGGCTCAGCAGTACAGTTGAGTGGAGGTTCCGATGCTGATGTGTGCATCCGAAGGCCGGCACTGGCGCTACGAAGTCTGCGAGCACGATGACGGCTACCTGGTCCAGATGCGCGACCTTGCCACCGGCGAGCTCGACGAGGAATTCTCCACCATCTTTCGCACCTTGCCCGTCGCTTTCGCCTATGCCGAGATGTCGGCCGCCTATGAGCGCTACGCGGCCTCGGAACTCGAGCAGGCGGAAGACGAGCAGATCGAGATCGATGTCGAAGCGACCGAGCGTCATTTCATCGATCTGAGCGATCGTTTGCACGATTCGGGCATCAACGGCATCGTGGTTCAGGCCTGGGAGCGGGAGAGCCAGCGCAGTCGGGCCGGCCTGCTGCACTGAATGTTGATTGGGATAAGGCCTGGCCGCGTTTGCAAGCCGGGCCGCTCCCTCTAGCATCGCTCCATCACGACTCACGCCGACGATGGAGTTCCTATGGCAGATCTTTCCTCATTTCCGATTGCGACCCGCTGGCCTGCCCAGCATTCCGACCGGATCCAGCTTTATTCCACACCGACGCCGAACGGGGTCAAGGTCTCGATCATGCTGGAGGAGACCGGCCTGCCGTACGAGCCTCACTTCATCAATATCGGGCAGAACGAAACCTGGACCCCCGAATTCCTGTCCCTGAACGCCAACGGCAAAATCCCTTCGATCATCGACCCCGACGGACCCGGTGGCCGGCCGCTTGCCCTGTTCGAGTCCGGTGCGATCCTCCTCTACCTGGCAGAGAAGACCGGCAAGTTCCTGCCGTCGGATCCGGCGAGGCGGTATGAAACGATCCAGTGGGTGTTCTTCCAGATGGCGGCTGTTGGGCCGATGTTCGGTCAGCTTGGCTTCTTCCATAAGTTCGCCGGCCGGGAGATCGAGGACAAGCGTCCGCTCGAACGGTATCGCAACGAATCGAAGCGCCTGCTCGGTGTCCTCGAAACGAGGCTCGAAGGGCGTGACTGGATCATGGGCGACGATTACACGATCGCCGATATCTCCCTGCTCGGCTGGGTCCGGAACCTGGTCGGGTTCTACGGCGCAGGGGAACTCGTGGAGTTTGACAGCCTGAAGCGCGTGCCATCCTGGCTCGAACGTGGCTTGGCTCGACCGGCCGTCCAGCGCGGCCTGGACATCCCCAAGCGGCCTGAATAGCCCTTCGCCGCAGGGCCCATTCCCTGAACGGCAATTTACATCTGTCCCATCCCGGCCCACATGTTGGGGTGGGGAAGAAAACGATGATGCTGCTTCTTGGAATATTGGCGGTCGCGCTTCTGTGGTGGCTCGCCAAGTCTTATACCCTGACCGACCCGAAGTCCTTGGCCAAGGGTCTCAAAGCCGTGGCCGGCATCGCGGCGCTCGGTGCCGCCGTGCTCCTGGGGGTCAAGGGACGCTTCGACATGGCGCTCCTCCTCGGCGGCTTCGCCGCCTGGGCTTTAGGCTGGAGCGCTCTGAAT
Organism: Microvirga sp. HBU67558; assembly: GCF_018069605.1. Taxonomy (NCBI): domain Bacteria; kingdom Pseudomonadati; phylum Pseudomonadota; class Alphaproteobacteria; order Hyphomicrobiales; family Methylobacteriaceae; genus Microvirga; species Microvirga sp. HBU67558. The sequence continues at coordinate 15,711 of NZ_JAGPUP010000561.1, forward strand.
TTGCCAGGACCTTGGCGCAACTTCCAGCAGGCGCGGGGCCGTTTTTCACGAATTCGGTCAGCCATGATCGAGATGGAAATCGACCACGCCACCGGGGCCGTCGAGGGCACCATTCTGGTGGGAGCTTTTGCAGGGCGCCGGCTCTCGAGCCTCGACCCGGAGAGCCTCCGCCGTCTCTACGATGAATGCTCTGCCCACGATCCGCAGGGCGTGCCGCTCCTAGAGGCGTATTTTGATCGCCGGTTTGCCGGCTGGCGTGAAAACGCTCAGGGAGATCGTGACACGCGGACGCGCACCCAGGCGCATTCGGGCGTAATGACGAAAGAGGAAGCCTATCAGATCCTGGGCCTTCAGCCGGGTGCGAGCCTCGACGAGATCCGAAAAGCGCACCGGACGCTGATGAAGAAACTCCATCCCGACCAGGGAGGAACGGCGTACCTCGCGGCTCGCGTGAACGAGGCGAGAGAAGTGCTGAGCCGACATCGCTGATACTCCACGCGCGATCCGGTGTGTCTGGAAGCCACGACGGCGCAAAAACACGCGCCGTCGCAGTGTTCGCTAAAGTCGGTTAGCCACGTGCGGCGAAGCAGTTGACGCCGCCTTTCTTGAGCTGCTTGCAGGCGTTGGCAGCATCGTTCGACTCCGAGAACCCCGAGAACCGTGCCCGGTACAGGGTGCTCCCGTCGACCGTCACCTTCTCGGTGAAGGGGGAAGCCTTGCCCAGAACCTTGCCGAACCGGCTGCGGGCCGAGTCGAGCATGGCCTTGGCCTTGTCTTCATCGTCCGTCGCACCGAGCTGAACGACCCAGCCCGTCACGGCCTTCTTGGGCTCGGACGCCTCCGTCTTGGGAGCGTCAGCCTTGAGGGAGGCTGTCTTGGTCGCCGCGGGAATGTTCGCGGACGGGGCAGGCTCGGAGGCCTTTGCCTCGATCTTGGCCTGCAGGGCAGCCTTCTGGGAAGCCGGGATCGGCGCGGAGGTCTGAAGGGCTGCATAGGCCTGGGCATTCAGCGGCAGGGGTTCCTGACCCTTTTGCCACCGGACCGAGGAGGGCGTGGTGGTCGAGCTGGCGCCGGCAGCCGAGGCCACGACCGGCCGCAGGGTATTCAAGTCGAGCGGCTTGCGGTCGGGGCCGGCCTGAGGCGTCGAGGCCTGTGCAACAGGAGCCTGGGCGATGGCCGAGGCCACTTTGACGGGTGCCGCGATGGGTGCCGGGTCGACCGGGCGCGGAGCCGGAGCCTCTGCCACCATGGCCGGCTGATTCTCGACCACGGAAGGCGCGGTCCGGGTGCCCGCATAGGCCCGCGGCAGATGGCTCTCGATGAGACCCGCCATTCTCTGGTCGCGGGACGCGCCGGAGCGGCCACCGAGCACAACGGCCACGATGCTGCGGGTGTCGGTGTTGACCGAGGTCAGCAGATTGAAGCCGGACAGACGGGTGTAGCCGGTCTTGATCCCGTCCACGCCCTCGATCTTGCCGAGCAGCCTGTTATGGCCGCGGATGGTTCGCCTTCCATACTGGAAGGATTGGGTCTGGAAATAGGCGAAGTACCGTGGGAACCGGTCCTGAATCGCGCGGCCGAGGATCGACAGGTCACGGGCGGTCGTGATGTTCGGCGGCTCATGCGGCAGGCCGTGGGGATTGTAGAAGGCCGACGAGCTCATGCCGAGCTCCCGCGCCTTGCGGGTCATCATCTGCGCGAAAGCGTCCTCCGAACCTGCGATGTTCTCGGCCACCACAACGGAAACGTCGTTGGCCGAGAGGGTCACCATCGCCTTGATGGCATCGTCGACCTCGATGGTCGAGCCGGGGCGTAGGCCGAGCTTGGTCGGCGGCTGGCTGGCGGCATAGGCGGAGACGGTGAGGGGCGTGTCGGCGCGCATGCGCCCGCGCTCGAGCTGCTCGAACAGGAGGTAAAGGCTCATCACCTTCGTAAGGGATGCGGGAATGCGCGGTTCGTCGACATTCTCACCCTGGAGAATCTTGCCGGTCTTGGCGTCGACCACGATGGAGGCAGAGAGGGGGCTATAACCGCCGCCGGCCTGCTTGGCCTTGCGCCGTGCCGCATCCGCCGGAGAGGCGACCGCGACGGCAAATGACGCAACGATACCAACAAGAGCCCATGTCTTTCGGCGTCCCATCCAAACCGAATTCATGCTGCAACAATCCCTGTTTCGTTTGGTTCTAGGCCCTTGCGCCCGGTTCTCTCGGAGGAACCGTTGCCGGCGCAACACATACCCTGACGGTAAGAGATTGCGGTTACGGGCCCGTTAACGGAGGAAAGGAGAACAATCTGATTTTTGTGCATTGCACAATAAAACTTGACAGAATTTTGTGCGCTGCACATATTGACTTCGTTGGCTATCCACCCGCGCCAGCCGCCATTTAACGCCTTATTGCCGAGGTTCACAATGCTTCAGCCGTTTACCCACATTCAGAAATTCGGCCAGGACAACCTGGATGCCACCGTGAAGGCGCTTGGAGCCTTCTCAAGCAACAGCCAGGCCATCGCGGCCGAGACGGCGGACTTCGCTCGCAAGTCGTTCGAGCAGACCTCTTCCACGGTCGAAAAGCTCCTTGGCGTTCAGACCCTCGACAAGGCTGTCGAAATCCAAACCGCCTTCGTCAAAGGCGCCTATGACAGCCTCGTGAGCCAGACGGCCAAGATGAGCGCACTCTATTCGGCGCTCGCGGCGGAGACGATGAAGCCTTATGAGGGTCTCCTCTCCAAGGCGTCAGCCGCATAACGAGCCGATCCGAAGGTCTTCTGCCATGAAGCGCCCGGGCTTGTCCCGGGCGTTTTGCGTTGATCCTGCCATGCATTCAGGGCTTGGCCTGCCGCCCGGGCTGGTGGCGCGGGCATGGCCAAGATGTCGCTCTTTTCATCACGGCTGCGACCACCCATCTGGTTGATCTGGCAAACCGAATGGAGCGACTATACATTTGGCTGGATGCCGATGGCCCGGAACAGGACGGGCGAGAGGCCGAGGGCCAAAAACAGAAGAAGGGGCGGTCGTCCGAATATGCTGCGGTTAGCACAAGGTAGTTTGACCCTGTCGGAGACCCGTCCGGTATCCGCTGCCGGCGGGGCGCAGCCGCCTGGCGGCGATGACGGCGGTCGCTCGAACACGGCTATCATCACGAAAACCAAACCGCGCACGAAACGGCCGAACCTTTACCGCGTTCTTCTCTTGAACGACGATTACACCCCGATGGAGTTCGTGGTGCACGTGCTAGAACGGTTCTTCAACAAGAACCGCGAGGATGCGACCCGGATCATGTTGCACGTCCATCAGAACGGCGTCGGGGAGTGTGGAGTTTTTACGTACGAAGTTGCCGAGACGAAGGTGACCCAGGTGATGGATTTCGCCCGGAAACATCAGCACCCTCTGCAATGTGTCATGGAAAAGAATTAGCCGAGCCCCGTCTCACAAAGGACAAGCCGTTGCCGAGCTTTTCTCGCAGTCTTGAACAAGCCCTTCACCGCGCTCTCGCTCTCGCAGGAGAGCGCCGACATGAATACGCAACCCTCGAACACCTCCTCCTGGCCCTGATCGACGACCAGGATGCTGCGGCCGTCATGCGGGCCTGCAATGTCGATCTCGATGTTCTCCGGCGCAACCTGGTCGATTATGTCGACAGCGAACTGGCCAATCTGGTGGCCGACGGGCGTCAGGACTCTAAGCCGACCGCCGGTTTCCAGCGCGTGATCCAACGGGCCGTGATCCATGTCCAGTCGTCCGGCCGCGACGAGGTGACCGGCGCCAACGTGCTGGTCGCCATTTTCGCGGAGCGCGAGAGCCACGCCGCCTACTTCCTGCAGGAGCAGGACATGACCCGCTACGACGCGGTCAACTATATCAGCCACGGCATCGCCAAGCGCCCCGGCCTCACGGAGAGCCGATCTCCGCGCGGGTCCGAGGAGGAATCTTCGAGCGAGCGGCCGACGCAGGAGGAGGGTGACGCGCGCCAGAAGAAAAAGGGTGATGCTCTCGACGCTTACTGCGTCAATCTCAACAAGAAGGCGAAGGAAGGACGGATCGACCCGCTGATCGGCCGCGAATCCGAGGTCCAGCGGACCATCCAGGTCCTGTGCCGTCGCCAGAAGAACAATCCGCTCCTGGTGGGCGACCCCGGCGTGGGCAAGACCGCCATCGCGGAAGGCCTCGCGCGCAAGATCGTTCAGGGCGAGGTCCCGGAGGTTCTGAAGGGAGCCACCGTGTTCGCCCTCGACATGGGCACCCTCCTGGCCGGCACCCGCTATCGTGGCGATTTCGAAGAGCGCCTGAAGCAGGTCATGAAGGAGATCGAGGCTCATCCGAACGCCATCATGTTCATCGACGAGATTCATACGGTGATCGGCGCCGGCGCCACGTCCGGCGGCGCTATGGATGCCTCGAACCTCCTGAAGCCCGCGCTGGCTCAGGGCAGCCTCCGCTGCATCGGCTCGACCACCTACAAGGAGTACCGCCAGTATTTCGAGAAGGACCGGGCCCTTGTCCGCCGCTTCCAGAAGATCGACGTCAACGAGCCGTCCGTGCCCGATGCCATCGAGATCGTGAAAGGTCTGAAGCCCTATTTCGAGGATTTCCACAAGCTCAAGTACACCAACGACGCCGTGAAGGCGGCGGTGGAGCTGTCGGCCCGCTACATCAACGACCGCAAGCTGCCGGACAAGGCGATCGATGTGATCGACGAGACCGGCGCGTCCCAGATGCTCCTGCCCGAAGGTCGCCGCAAGAAGACCATCGGCATCAAGGAAATCGAGGCCACCATCGCCACCATGGCGCGGATTCCACCCAAGACCGTATCGAAGGACGACGCCGAGGTGCTCGCTCACCTGCAGGATACCCTGAAGCGGGTCGTCTACGGTCAGGACAAGGCCATCGAGGCTCTCTCCTCGGCAATCAAGCTGGCTCGGGCCGGTCTCCGCGACGCGGAGAAGCCCATCGGCTCGTACCTGTTCGCCGGACCCACGGGCGTCGGCAAGACCGAAGTCGCCAAGCAGCTGGCTGCTTCCCTCGGGGTCGAACTCCTGCGCTTCGACATGTCGGAGTACATGGAGCGCCACACTGTCAGCCGCCTCATCGGGGCGCCTCCGGGCTATGTGGGTTTCGACCAGGGTGGTCTGCTGACCGACGGCGTCGACCAGCACCCGCATTGCGTGCTCCTGCTCGACGAGATCGAGAAGGCGCACCCGGATCTGTTCAACATCCTGCTCCAGGTCATGGATCACGGAAAGCTGACGGATCACAACGGCAAGCAGGTCGATTTCCGTAACGTGATCATCATCATGACCACGAACGCAGGCGCCGCCGACATGGCCCGGCCGGCCTATGGCTTCACCCGCACCAAGCGTGAGGGTGACGATACGGAAGCGATCAACAAGCTGTTCACGCCCGAGTTCCGCAACCGCCTCGATGCCGTCATTTCTTTCGCCCACCTGCCGAAGGAAGTGGTCCAGAAGGTGGTCGAGAAGTTCGTCATGCAGCTCGATGCCCAGCTCGCCGATCGAAATGTCTCGATCGAGCTCACCGACGAGGCCCGCGATTGGCTGGTCGAGCATGGCTACGATGAGGCCATGGGTGCTCGTCCGATGGGACGCTTGATCCAGTCGACGATCAAGACACCGCTCGCGGACGAGGTTCTGTTCGGACGCCTCAAGAACGGCGGAGCCGTTCGCGTGGTGGTCAAGACGGACGAAATCGGCCTCCAGAACCTCGGCTTCGAGTATGTCGAGGGTCCGGTGAAGCCGAAGCCCGAGAAGGATGTGACCAACGCGGCCAAGAAGAAGCCCAAGGCCAAGTCGGCTTCTTCTAAGACGAAAAAGGCCGTGAAACCGAAGGGATCCGATGGTAATGGAGGCGGAGGCGTCCGCACTGTTCCGAAAGTTCCGTTGGTTAGAGCATGACGAGTGAGATTCACGAGGGACCGCTTGAGGCGTCCCGAACCTTCGACGCTCCGGCGAAGCTGTCCTGGCGCGAGAAGCGCTACCAGCGTCGGCGCCGGCGCGTCTGGTTCGAGGAAGTCCTGGGTTGGGTCCTCGTGCCTGTGATCCTGCTCGGCTGCTATTGGCTGCTGAACCTTGGCCTGAACGCGGTCGGCACATCGCCGGCTGCGATCATGGAAGGGATCGACGCAATCATCTCCAGTTTGTGAGACCGGTCATTTGGGACTTCTTCCCCAGGAAGCCGCAGCGGCCCACAGCCGGTGCGGCTTTTCCTTTGGCGCTCACGCGAAGGCGGCGTCGACCGTGCAGATGATCCCGGTCGGAGCGAACGTGATATGGGCCTCGCCGTTGAGATCCTGAGCCAGGCTCCGCTCGATCAGGCGCGTGCCGAAGCCGCGCCGCCGTGGAGCCTTCACCGGAGGGCCGCCTGTCTCGGTCCAGCTGAAGCGCAGGCGTTTCTCACCCTTCTGCTCGACCACCCATGCCACCCGCACCTCGCCCGAGGCATTGGAGAGAGCGCCATATTTCACGGCGTTGGTCGCTAGTTCCTGCAGGGCCATCGCGATGGCGAGCGCCATCCGGGGCGAGAGGCGCACATCCGGGCCCTCCACATGCAGCCGGTTCTCGCGGTCGTGGCGATAGGGGGCTAGCGCCTCCCTGGCGATCTCGACCAGTCCGGCCCCCTCCCAATTTTCGCGCGTGAGCACATCGTGGGCGCGGGAGAGCGCCAGCAGGCGAGCCTCCATGGCCGAGCGGGCCGCTTCTGTGGTTTCCGCATTGCGCAGGCTCTGAGAGGCGATGGATTGTACGGTCGCCAGGGTGTTCTTTACCCTGTGATTCAGCTCGTTGATGAGAAGCTCCCGGTGTTCCTCGGCTCTCTTTCTCTCGGTGATGTCGACGCAGACGCCGGGAAACCGGACCGGCTGCCCAGCTGCCCGGTAGCAGCGTCCCTGGGCGAAAACCCAGTGGACCTGTCCGGATCCGTCGATCGTGCGGTACTCCGCGGCCAGAGTGCGCCCCGTGTCCAACGCTTCCCGAATCAGGTCCTCGATCCGGGCGCGGTCGCTCGGATGAACGCCTTTCAGGAAGCCGGCGATGGGCGCTCCCGTCGCGGCTCGTGCGGGGTCGACCCCGTACAACGTGGCGAAACGCTCGTCCGCATAAACCAGATCGGACTGGATGTCCCAGTCCCAGGTTCCCACAACGCTCGACGCCTCGAGGGCGAGCTGAAGGCGCTCCTCGCTCTTGCGAAGGGCCGCCTCCGATCGGATGCGCTCGATGGCATCCCAGGTCCGCTCGGCGACGTCCTCGATGAGTTTGACTTCGCTCTCGCTCCAGAGGCGCGGCTCCCGGTTGTGAACGTAGAGGGCCGCGACCATGCGCCCGTGTTTGATCAGACTGACGGTGACAACGGAGGAGAACTCGAGGAAGGCGAAGGCAGCCAGGTGCTCGGGAGAATTGGTCCGCGGGTCGGCGGCAGCGTCATGCACGATCAGGGTTTCACCGCGTTTGAGGGCGCCATGAATCTCCGGACCGAATGCCGCCAGGTCGTGCGTCCCGGTCCGGTGCTCGACCGTTCCGTCCGTCCAGTTCCGCTCCGTAGTGAAGTAGCGGGCCGTCTCCTCGACCTCTCCGTAGCCGACGCGGCTCGCTTTGAGGTGCTCGCCCAGCATCGCCTGGGCAGCCGTGATGACCTCAAGCGGTTCGTTCAAACTGCGCAGGCGGTCGCTCAGGCGGACCAGAAACCCGAGCCGCCGTTCGCCGTGAACCTTCGCGGTCGTGTCGTGTACGATACAGAGAATGCCGCCGACGCCGCCGGTCTCATCGTGGATCGGGCTGTAGGAAAACGTCCACCATGTCTGCTCGGGATATCCATTGCGCTCGATGGTGATCGGCAGATCTTCGAAGTAGCTTGCCTCGCCCAGAAGGGCTCGTTCAGCGATCGGGCCGACCGTGCCCCATGCCTCCGCCCAGACATCCCGGAATGAGCGCCCAAGTGCCTCAGGCTTCGATCCGAGCATCGGAGCGTAGGCATCGTTGTAGAAGCTCGTCAGCTCATTGCCCCACGCCATGAAGGTCGGAAACTTGGAATGCAGCATCATGCTGACGGCGGTTCGCAGGGACTGCGGCCATGTCTCGATCGGTCCAACCGCTGTGGTCGACCACTCGTGGCGGCGGATGCGCTCGCCCATGGCCCCGCCGTTGGCGGGGAAGACATGTGGAGGTTTCACAAGCTCCTGCATCAGGGATGCTCGCGGATGACGCAGGCGGAACAGGTGCTCATGAATGTCTGAGAGTGCAGCGGAAAGTCGTGTGGTCCATAGTCCACATATGAACTGATGTCCTGCTTTTTCTAGAGTGGCGGTCGAGACCGGGTGACGCAACTTCGGACGTGATTGCGGGCCCAGCCGCAGTTTGACTTGCCAGATCCGGAATCTTAGCGTCTCGGGCGCGGCTCTCGGTGAGCGGCCCGACTCCCGGGCGCAGAGCCCGACGGCGAAAGAGGTCGATGTGGCGAAACTGATCGGCATTTCGGGTAGCCTGCGCGAAGCTTCGTACAATTCCGCCTTGCTGCGGAATGCCGCCAGCCTGATGCCCAAAGGCGCGGAACTGGTCGTCGAGACCATCCGAGGGATCCCGCTCTACGACGGCGATGTCGAAACGCAGGAAGGTATTCCGGCGCGGGTGACGGAGTTGAAAGAGACCATCGCGGCTGCGGACGGCCTTCTTCTCGTCACGCCCGAATACAACAACTCCATCCCCGGAGTGTTCAAGAACGCCATCGACTGGCTCTCAAGACCGGACTCGGACATCAAGCGCGTCTTCGGTGGGAAGCCGGTCGCGGTCATCGGAGCATCGCCGGGCGGGTTCGGCACGATTCTCTCTCAGGACGCGTGGCTTCCGGTCCTGCGGACGCTCAGAGCGGATTTCTGGGCCGGGGGACGTCTGATGGTGTCGCGGGCCCAAACCGTCTTCAACCAGGATGGCACCATTGCCGATCAGAAGGTCGAGGAGCAGCTGCGCAAATTCCTCGAGGGTTTCACCGCGTACGTCGCCGCAGGGCGGAACACCAGGATGCCTTGAGCCGGGTACTAATCCTCTTCACGGTGCCGGAACGGTGTAGCGGCTGCCAGTTCGCCGGCAGCCTCGGAGACGTAGAGACGCTCCTGATCAAGATAGGCTTGAACTGCCCGGCGCAGGGAGGGGTCCGCGATGTCGTGCGCCGAGGAGGTGATGACGGGCCTGTAGCCTCGGGCGAGCTTGTGGTCTCCCTGGGCTCCGGCTTCGACTCGATCCAGCCCGTGCGCAATGGCGAACTCGATGGCCTGATAGTAGCAGACCTCGAAATGCAGGAAGGGATGGTCCTCGATGCAGCCCCAGTTGCGTCCGTAGAGTCGCTTGTCGCCGACGAAGTTAATCGCCCCGGCGATGTGGCGACCGCTGCGCTTGGCCATGACGAGGAGAATGCGCTCGGCCATCCGTTCGCCGATCAGCGAGAAGAAGCGGCGGTTGAGATAGGGGCGGCCCCATTTGCGGGAACCGGTATCCATGTAGAACGCGAAGAAGGCGTCCCAGTGCGCCTCGGTGATGTCCTTGCCCAAGACCCACTCGACTGAGATGCCGTTCGCGAGGGCGTCGCGCCTCTCGCGCCGGATCGCCTTGCGCTTGCGGGAGGCAAGGGCTCCGAGAAAATCCTCGAAGCGGCCGTAACCCTCATTGAACCAGTGGAACTGCTGGTCGTCCCGTCGGAGAAACTTTTCCGATGTGAGTGCCTGGAGATCCGCTTCCTGCAGGAAGGTTGCGTGTATGGAGGATGCGCCGGTCTGATCGCGCAGGGCCCTCAAGCCGGCAATCAGAGCGGAGCGGATCTCCGCCGAGCGCGGTCCGTCCGGAACGAGCAGGCGAGGGCCTGTGACCGGCGTGAACGGAACGGCCACCTGGAGCTTCGGGTAGTACCGTCCGCCGGCCCGCGTATAGGCATCGGCCCAGGAATGGTCGAAGACGTACTCGCCCATGGAATGGGACTTGAGGTAGCAGGGAGCAGCACCAAGCAGCTTATCGGCCTCGTCCTCGATGAGCACATGAACCGGCGCCCACCCGGACCTTCCGCCGACGCAGCCGGAATCCTCCAGGGCGGACAGGAAGGCGTGGGACAAGAACGGGTTGAACGGGTCGTCGTGGCCGGAACCCGTATCGAGCGCACATGCGTCCCAGTCGGCGGCCGGGACAAGTTTCAGGCCTTGTGCGATTTTGGCTTGGAATGTCACTGGGTCGAAGGATCCCGCCGTTAGGCATCAAGAGCTAATGGCTCGGCGGGATCCTTGCAACCGTTGCGGCAGGACCTTAGGGCAGGAAGCCCTCGAAGACCATCTGGTCGGCGTGCTTTTCGGCACGGGCGCGATCCTCCGGCGTCCGTACCGTCCAGGTCATCACGGGCAGGTTGCCCAGGACTCGGCTGAGATGGGTCGAAGCACAGGGGATGTCCTTCACGCGCCATGACAGGAAGTGCGGCTGCGTGTCCGAGAAGTGCAGAAGATTGGCCATCCGGTGCTTCATCTCGGGCGTCAGGAAACTGTCAGCCTTCGAGCCATATTCCAGCTCGCCGATGAATCCGCGCGTGATGTTCGGAGCATTCGCCCGCAAATGGGCCACGATATCCGGATCGAACGACTTCACCACGAACGGGCCGCTGTAATCCGCTAGGATCTCGATGACCCGCTTGGTCAATCGCAGGTCGCCGTTGAACTTGCTCTTGATCTCAATCACCAGCGGCGTACGCCCGGCAATCGTGGCGAGATAGTCGGTCAACGCCGGGATCCTGTCTCCGCCCGTGGCGCCGACGATCTCAATTTTGCTCAGGTCGGAGAGTTTGCGCTCTGCGACGAGCCCCGTCTCACCAGTCAGGCGGTTGAGCTCGAAATCGTGGAAGACGATGGCCTCGTTGTCGGCGGTCAGCTGAACGTCGAGCTCGATGGGAAAACCACGTGCAATGGCCGCTTCAGCAGCCGAGACGGTGTTCTCGATGACGCCTTCCCCCTTGTTGTGGAGGCCGCGATGGGCGATGGGCTTCGCGACGAGCCAGCTTGGGGTGCTCATTGGACTTCAAACATCCCTTCAACTTCGACACAGGCGTCAAGCGGCAGCTCGGCGACCCCGATGGTGGAGCGGGCATGTCGGCCTGCATCGCCCAGAACCTCGACCATCAGGTCCGAGGCGCCGTTCATCACGGGAGCGAGGGCCGCAAAGGTCGGCACCGCATTGATGAAGCCGCCGAGGCGGACGCAGCGCGTGACCCTGTCGAGGTCGCCGACGGCGGCCTTGAGCTGCGCGAGCAGGTTGATCGCGCAGAGCCGCGCCGCCTCCTGGCCGATCTCAGGAGAGATCTCGGCACCGAGCTTGCCCTTGTGCGCATCGGCCAGCTTCCCGTCCACCCCGAGGCAGAGCTGCCCGGAGATGACGACCAGGTTCCCGGTCCTGACGAATGGGACATAATTCGCGACCGGCGCGGCCGGCATCGGAAGTGTAATTCCCAGTTCCTGAAGTTTCTTGTCGACTGCACTCATGGGAGCCTCGTTTTGTGACATCATCCGGACGGAGTAGTGGCGGATGAGCCGTAAGGACGCAAGCGGGAACATTGCCCTGTCCGCGCGAGGACCCTATCCTGCCTGGCATCGGATCGGGAGAAGATATGCGTTTCCTCGTTGCGGCCTGCGGCCTGTCCATCGCCTTGCTTGCTCCTGCCTCTGCCCAAACGGCAAGGCCTTCGGTCAAATTGGTTCCTCACAGGGCGGTTTATGACCTGTCCCTGTTGAGAGCCGGCGGGTCCAATGGCGTCGATCACGCGACGGGGCGGATCGCCATGGAATTCGGGGGCGATGCCTGCGAGGGCTACACCCTCAAGTACCGCCAGGTGACGATCCTCAACAGCAGCGAGTCCGGCTCCAACACGCTCGACATCCAAACCGCCACGTATGAGGCGGGCGACGGCCGATCCATGCATTTCAAGTCCAGCTCGTTCCGGCAGGGCATGATCAAGGATGGCGAGGTGGACGGCGACGCCAAACTCACGCCGCAGGGCAATCTCAATGTCGACCTGAAGCAGCCCAAGAGAAAAGCGTTCGGGGCGCCGGGCGAGACCGTGTTTCCGACCGAGCACCTGAAGCGGCTAATCGAGGCGGGACGCCGGGGGGACACCACCCTGTCCGTGAAGGTCTATGACGGTTCCAACAAGGGCGACAAGGTCTATGAGACCCTCGGACTGATCGGCCGGAAAATCGAGGCGGGCGCCGCTTCGGCCTCGCTCGAGGACGTCGCACAGGGCGAAAAGCTCGCCTCCGTCGCGCGCTGGCCCATCACCATCAGCTACTTCGAGGAAGGCAAGGCGGATCGCACGCCTGTCTACACGATCTCGTTCCAGCTTTACGAGAACGGCGTCAGCCGGGACCTGAAGCTCGATTATGGGGACTTTGCTCTGAAAGGAGAGCTGAAAAGTCTCGACCTGCAGGCGTCCAGTTCCTGCAGCCATTAACGCATCGTGCGGACCCGGTGGGCCGCGTCAGCGACCCGGAAAGCCACGTCCGTGAAAAATGGATCCGGTTCTCCGCTCGAACGGCGCGCTCTTCGAAGAGGCAGGAACATCGGACCCAAAAGTAGGTCCGCGTTTGGGTCCGATGCTCTACCGTTTGCGCAGCACGATGCCCTTCTGAACGGCATTCGCTCCGAACTTGTCGCGCAGTTTGTCGATCGCAGCTTCCATATGGGCTTGGCGGACGACACTCTGATCCGCGAGATCACCCTTGTCCGCGTCGGCAGGGTCGCAGAGATCGGCTGCCCCGATGCCGATGAGGCGGAAGGCGGTACCGTCGCAGGCCGCTTTCAGGAGCTGCCGGGCCGGATCGAACAGGCGGGCGGCAAGCTGCGTCGGTGCCAAGCCCGACCGGGTCCGGGTCAGAAGCCGGAAATCCTTGTCCTTCAGCTTCAAGGTCACGCTCTGACCGGCAAGGCCGGCCATCTTCAGGCGGCGTGAGACCTTCTCCGAGAGACGCCACAGGATCGGTTCGAGATCCTCGAAGGATTTCAGATCCGTTTCGAAAGTCGTTTCCGCCGAGATGCTTTTCGTCTCCCGCTCCGGGGTGACGGGCCGCCTGTCCTCGCCCCAGGCGAGACGGGACAGGCGCTGCGAATCCCGGCCGAGGGCCTCGAACAGAATTTTCAACGGTACCTCACGCAGGTGGGAGATCCGGGATACTCCCACCTTGGCAAGCCTGCTCTGGGCCGATGCTCCGATCCCGGGAATGATCCCGACCGGCTTGTCGGCGAGGAACGCTGCCGCCTCGTCGCGTCCGATGATCGAGAAACCTCGCGGCTTCTCCAGGTCCGAGGCGACCTTGGCCAGAAACTTGTTGTACGAGAGGCCGACCGAGATGCTGATTCCGATCTCCCGCTCCACCTTACGGGCGAAACGGGCGAGGGTCAGGGCAGGGCTGCCATGGTGCAGCCTTTCCGTCCCGGTCAGATCCAGAAAGGCCTCGTCGATGGAGACGGGCTCCACCAGGGGGGTCAATTCCCGCATGAGCTCGCGCACCTCGCGGCCCGCCTTGCTGTATTTCTCTCCGTTCGGCTTGATCACGATTGCCTCGGGGCAAAGCTTGAGCGCCTGGAACATGGGCATGGCTGAGCGGACCCCGTACGTCCGGGCCACATAGCAGGCCGTCGAGACGACGCCCCGCTTTCCGCCGCCGATGATGACCGGTTTGTCCGCAAGGCTCGGGTCATCCCGCTTCTCGACGGCGGCAAAGAAGGCATCGCAATCCACATGCGCGATCGAGAGGCTGTCCCGCTCCATATGCCGCAGGAGGCGGGGAGACCCGCAAGCCGCGCATCGTCCGGCCGATCGATCGGTGGAAAGCGTCAGGCAGTCGCGGCAGAAGGGGGCTTCGCTCATCGGCGGATGGGATTATTCGAACTCGGATGGCGAGAGGGTCCAATGAGCCTGCATGATGTGCTCCGGCTTGGTGTTCAGTTCTTTGGCAAGCGCGATCAGCAGCGGCTCGTCGGAGACAACGTAATCCAGGATACCGGCAAAGAAACCGGGCGACGAGGCCGCCGACCGGATGGTGTCCGGTTGCAGCCCGGAGACGGCCATGAAACGGCCGAGGCGCTCCTCATCGGCGGTCAGGAAGGAAAACGCCTCAAGTGCGACATTTTCGGCCTCCTGCCGTGTAACTCTTTTTAAGGGAGTGTTCATGCTGTCAATTTGCATTTCATCAATAGGTTGGGACCTAACTATATCATCAAATGAACCATTGGGCCGGTGAAGTACATCTGGAGCCCCGGGGAAAGCGGCCATGAAGAAGACTGTGCTCATCGTTGAGGACAACGAACTCAACATGAAGCTCTTCAACGATCTCCTCGAGGCTCACGGCTATGCGACCTTGAAGACCAGCCACGGCATTGAGGCCATGGAGCTGGCCCGCGCCCACAAGCCGGACCTGATCCTTATGGACATCCAGCTGCCCGAGGTGTCGGGCCTCGAGGTGACCCGCTGGCTTAAGGCCGATGAGGAGCTGAAGTCGATCCCAGTCATCGCCATCACGGCTTTCGCCATGAAGGGGGACGAGGAACGCATCCGGGAAGGGGGCTGCGAAGCCTATATGTCGAAGCCGATCTCAGTGTCCAAGTTCATCGCAACGGTGAAGACCTACCTTGAGGCGGACAGCAAGTCGCCATAAGTAGGCCGAATCCATGGCAGGGTCCAACTCGAAGCTTCAAAACAGGGATTCATCTCCTTGAGATGACTTGGCTTTAAGTTTTTTTGGGAAATGCCGCTTTTTGGCCACACGGGCGCTTGCATCGTTCCATGTTTCCTATACGTTCAGCGCAAGTCTCCGCCTTAGCGCATCGTGCGGGCCTAGAGGGCCGCGCCGGCGAATAGTGGTTCCGGTCCCTCGATTCCACGATGCTCTTCAGCGGAAGTCATGCCCTACGGATGCTCAGGTCCGCCGCATCTCCTGGGAGTTCGGGGGCTCGGCCAGCCTGGGGGCAGATCGTTGCCTCCTCAACGCTGTCCCCGGCTGGCCACCAACTTCATTATCCTGCATTCAGGCGCCGCAAGGCGCCTTTTTTGTTTCGACCCAGGCTCGTCCTGTCCCTTCGTAAGGGACAGTTTTTCATATCCGTTCGGCGGGAGCCTGACTTCGTGGGGCAAGCGGCGGCCAAGCGTGTCCCACTCGGGGAAGTTCCGGAACGCGGCCTGATCCGAGATGCGATTCCTGCCTCGTCCTGCTACGTTGCGGCAACGACGTTCAAACGGGATGAGGGATCATGGATCATCGCACACCTTCGCTGCCGCCCAGGACGGCCCTAACCCGGTTCTCCGTGGCTCCCCTGTCGACCATGACCCGCCGGCTCGCCGACGTGGCTTCGGGCCGGGCACCCGCCGACTTGGTGATTACGGGCGCCCGGGTGCTGTCGACCTACAGCGAGCGGATCGCGCCGGAGCGCGAGGTCTGGATTGCCGGAGGGCGGATCGCGGCCGTGAAGCCTGCCGGCGCCCACCGCCAGGTCAATGGAGCGCCGGGCCGGGTCTACGATGCGAGGGGCGGAATCGTCGCGCCGGGACTCGTGGATCCACATATCCATATCGAGAGCAGCATGATCACGGCCTGCGCCTATGCGGAAGCGGCGCTGCTCAACGGGACCACGACGATCTTCTGCGACAGTCACGAGATCGGCAACGTCATGGACGCTGCCGGGATCGAGATGATGCTGGAAGACGCGCGCCATGCGCCGCTCTCCATCTTCCTCACGGTGCCGAGCACCGTACCGGCCACCTCGCCGGACCTGGAAACGGCGGGTGGCGACCTGACTCCCGACAAGATTGCGGCCCTGTTCGACCGCTGGCCGGAGGCGGCGGCGCTCGGCGAGAAGATGGATTTCGTGCCCATCACCATGGGCGACGAGAGGAGCCACGCGATCCTCGCGGCGGCCCTGGAGCGCGGCAAGCCGGTCTCGGGCCACATCTACGGCCGCGATTTCGTGGCCGCCTACGCGGCCAGCGGCGTGACGGACACGCATGAAGCCATCGACCGGGACATCGCCGACGACCTGCTCGATGCCGGTGTCTGGATCTTCCTGCGGGGCGGACCGCCGACTACGCCGTGGCACTCGCTTCCCGAGGCCATCAAGACCGTCACGGAGCTCGGCTCCTCTCACAAGCGCATCTGCGTGTGTACCGATGACCGTGACGCCGACGATCTGATGTTGTTCGGCATGGACTGGGTCACGCGTGAGGCGCGCCGGGCCGGCATCGGGCGCGAGCAGGCATGGAGCATGGGCGCCCTGCACCCGGCCACGCGCTTCGGCATGGAGGGCGAGATCGGCGGCCTCGGCGGCGGACGCCGCGCCGATGTGGTGCTGCTCAACGACGATCTCGAGGTGCAGAACACCTGGTATGGGGGCGAGCTCGTCGTCGAGAGCAGAAGGATTACGCCCGTGCTCGATGCGGCGCTCTCCAATCGCTATCGCTATCCTCCCGAGGCGTACCGGACGGTTCACGTTGCGAAGCGGCCGAAGCTGATCCCGGAACTTCCCGTTGAGGCCTGCGAGGCCAATGTGATCCGCGTCGCCCTGCCGGGCATCGTCCTCTTCCATGACAGAGTCCGGCTCCAGCCTGAACGGGATTGGGATGCGCTGCTTGCCAAGAACGATCTCACCTTCGTATCCGTCATCGAGCGCCACGGCCGCACCGGCGGCGCCGGAATCGCCCACGGGCTGCTCAAGGATTTCGGGCTGAAGAGCGGGGCCGTCGCGAGCAGCGTCGGGCACGATTCCCATAACCTGATCGTTGCAGGAACGAATGAAGGCGACATGCAGGTGGCGCTCGACGCCATCATCGAAGCGCAAGGCGGCGTCTGCGTGGTCGATCAGGGCAAGGTCGTCGCCATGGTGCCGCTTCCAATCGCAGGCCTTCTCTCCGACAAGCGCGTGACCGAGGTGGCCGAGGAGACCCGGACCCTGAAGGCCGCCTGGGAGAAGGCGGGCTGCAGGATTCCCTATATGGGCTTCAATCTCATCCCGCTCTCGGTGATTCCGGAGATCCGCATCACCGACAAGGGGCTGGTGCTCGTGCCGCAGATGGAACTCGTGCCACTCTACGAGCGCTAAGCGTTCGTCGCGGAGCAGCAGCCCGGAGCGAGGCTGTCGAACCCGGGGAGGGCAAACCCTGACATTCCCGCCGCGCGCTTCACCTTTCGTCAGGGTGGGCCGTGCGGTCCAAGGCCAAATCCCCGGTTCGGAGAAGAAGATCGCCAAGGTCCTGCCTGAACTGTTCGAGCGCAAAGCCAAGGGCGACGACCTGTCCGAAGGCTTTTCCCGGCAGCTCCCGCATGAGGGAAGGAGACCGGAGCGCTTCCGCTTCGACAGTAAAGGCGTTCAAGGCTTCCTCGAAGGCGGCCGCTCCTTGGGGTGTCCTGCGATTATAGAGGGCTTGCGCAAGATCCAAAAGGAGCCTGCGGGTGGCTTCGTGCAGGGCATTGAGGGAGGGGCTGAGCCGCTCCCGAATGAGGGGCGGCAGAGGGCCGGAAGCCGCGCGGCCGATCATCACGAGGTCGTGGCGCACCCGATACAGGGTACGGATGAGAGGCTCCGGGTCGGGCGCTTCCGTGAGACGGCTCTTTCTCTCCCGCGTCGCCTCCTCGGCTGCAGCCTCCGCCTTCTTCAGAGCGGAGCGGATCTGCGGATGAAGCGTCTGAAGCGCGGAGCGGCCCTTCGGACCGTCGGTGAGCTCTTCGATGAAGATGGAGAACAGGTCCGCGTTCAGGGACACGACCTTCGCGGCCGCCTCCGCCATCAGTGTATGCGCCCGCGCCGGCAGGACGAACAGGGAGACCAGGACACCGACGATATTGCCGAGGGTGATCTCCAGCACCCGGTCGAAGGCCGAGGCGATGGGGCCGATCGCCTGGCCGGTGGGGGGCAGAAGCATGATGAGAGAGGTGATCGGCGCGACCCGGAATGCTGGCTTGACCGCCGCTAGAAGCGCCAGCGGAAACAACGCCACCACGATGGCCAGTCCCAAGCTCAAGGGCGAGGTGTGAGGAACGAAGCCGGCGACCAGGCCGCCATAGACGGCCCCGGCCAGGGTACCGCTGAACCGCTCGACGGCAGCCTTGAGCGAGCCGCCGACGCTTGCCTGCATCACCACCACGGCCGTGATGACGGCCCAATATCCTTGCGGAAGGTCGAAGAGCTTCGTGACGGCATAGGCGAGGGCGCCAGCGATGGTGACGCGAAACGCCAGCTTCAACTCCGCAGGGCGCACTCCGATGAGGCTGCCTAACCGTTCGATCCACCCGGACGATGCCATGCGATTCTCCGCCCGCAGAGCATAGAGCGTGCGACCGGACGCAGGCCACGGGAAAGACGGTTTGATCTCATTCAACAGGCAGCACGACCAGGCTCGATCCGCAATCCTCGCAGATGCCGAGAGCCGGGGAGGCGATCATCTGCGTCGTCCGGCACTCGGGGCAGCCTTTCAACGCCATGTGGAGCGATCCCTGCATCTGATGCGCGCTTTGGCGGAACGCCTCACTCACTTGGACGGCCTGCTCGAACATGGGCGCCTCCCTTGAGGGCCCTGATGCTGCGCCTCCCTGTGGCCTCCGTCAATCGAGCATTTGGGGCGGTCACGCAGGTTCCCGGCGCCCTGTCGGCAGGACCGGCTCCAGGTATGTGTTCAGGCTTGCGGCCACGGAGAAGAGGCCGAAGAGAACGTGCGGCCAGTAAACCCGATCGGCGAACCCGAACAGGAAGGGCGACGCTGCGAGGGCGAGCCCGGCGACCCCGTCGAGGATGAGGTGCAGGGGCATCGGCAGGAGCTTGAGTAGCCCGACCTCATAGGCGGTAATGGCCGAATACAGAATCGCTCCAAGGCCGAACGCGACGGCCGTCCATGTCGCAGCCGAATTGTCCGCAAAGCCGAAGAGCCATGGCGCGGACAGAAGCGCCAAGCCCCAAAGGTAGTCGATCATCCCATGCACTTTAGTCGGAAGAAAACGCATGTCAGGATCCCTCGTGCCGCACCGCGTCTGCTCCAACGTTCCTTTATGAATCGCGTTCCTTGCCCGCACGGCTGCGGCTTGTGGGAGGGAGGGAACGCGCTAATTGGCAGAATGCTTCAGAGAACGGCAGAAGGGTCGATGAGCAGGATACGGTGGCAGCAGGATCAGGTCGCGGGAGTGCCGCTCAACCGTCATGTCGGCTTCGTGGGCCCGGTCGAGGTCGGGAGCGTGGCTTACGATGGGAGCAATCGGTTCTGGATCTGGTCGACGCCCCTGCAGGAGGACGCGTGGGGCTATGGGCCGACAGAGCACGCCGCCAAGGCTGCTCTGGAAGCCTGGCTCGCCTCCTGGCTTGGCCATTTCGCGCCGTTCTTCCAACCGGACAGCGGCCCACAAGCTTGATCGACGGGAGAACCGGAGGTCAGAAGGTGGTTGTGCCTCGCGAACGTTCGTGGCGCACCTGCCGCATCAAATCGGACAGGAACAAGGGTGTGTCCCAGGAGGTTGTCGCGCGACGGGAGGGGTCCGATGAGCCACGTCATCCTGCTCGGTGACAGCATTTTCGATAACGGTGCGTATGTGCGTCGCGGCGAACCCGACGTGGCGGCGCAGGTTCAGGCCAGGCTGCCGCAGGGCTGGAAGGCGACCCTCTGCGCGGTCGACGGTGCCGTCACTACCGGGGTCCAACAGCAGCTCGACCGCGTTCCGACGGATGCGAGCCATCTCATCGTCAGCGCCGGCGGCAACGATGCCTTGCGCAACAGCGGAGTTCTGCGCGAACGTGCGGTCTCCGTCGCCGAAGTGATGACGAAGCTGGCGGATGTCAGGGACGAGTTTGCCCATAATTACCGGACCATGCTGGACGCCGTCCTCGAGAGGCGCCTGCCGACCGCCCTCTGCACGATCTACGACGCCCGATTCCCTGATCCGCAGGAGCAGCGTCTGGTCGTCACGGCGCTGGCGATCTTCAACGATGTCATTATGCGTGAGGCCTTTTCGCGACGGCTTCATCTCATCGACCTGCGCCTGATCTGCGACGAGCCTGATGATTATGCGAACCCCATCGAACCTTCGGCCAGGGGTGGCGACAAGATCGCTTCGGTCATTGCCCAAGTGGTGGCGGGGAACACAATCTTCCCGAGATCGCAGATCTACGCGCAGTAGCGGGTTTCCCGCCCCCAGCGTCGCAACGCCCGCACGTCGGCCCAGGAACTTCCCGCTGCCTGCCTCATTATGTCGGTCCTTTCGGAATTCGTCGTCGATGAGGGTAAAGTTCCGTCATGACTGAAGCGTATTGCATCTCGCAACACATCGAAGACCTCGCCGTTTTTCTCGATCCCGTCGCGTTCGATCGTCGACACGACATCTCCCTGGCCAAGCGACGTGAGGCAGCCTGGCGGAAGGCAGCCAATCGGATAGGATTGTCGAAACCGCAACACTAGCCGCGGTCGATCGGAACGGATCCCCATAATTGCAACCAATTATGAACAGAATGTCAGAAATCATTGTTCCAATTGAACAAATCCGATGAATTCGGCGGCCAAGCTTTGAACCAAAATCCCGCGGTTGAATTGTTGTTGCGAGGAATGCTCTTCGTCACTTCTTGAGAGGTCACCATGAGGAAGTTTGCTTTATTGGCTGGCATTACCCTCGTCACCGTCGCGAGCATCGGCACGGCGGATGCTCAGCACTGGCGCGGTGGTGGCTGGCGCGGTGGCGGCTGGCATGGCGGCGGTGGGTGGAATGGTGGTTACTATCCCCGGTACTATCGGGGCGGCGGATGGGGCAATGGCGGGGCCGTCGCGGCGGGGCTAATCGGCGGTGCGGTGCTCGGCGGCCTTCTGACCGCAGCCGCCACTCCGGCCTATGCCTATCCGGGCTATGGCTATCCTTATGGATACCCGGCGAATGGATACGGCTACAGCTATGGCTATCCTGCCGCCTACAACTATCCCGCTTACAGCGCCCCCGCCTATGGGTACTACTCGGCGCCGGTGACGCGGGTGGTCTACCAGCCGGCCCCCGTGTACCGAACCCGCGTGGTCTATCGCCAGCCCGTCTATGGCAACCGCGTGATCTACCGTCAGCCGGTCTACGGCAGCCGCGTTGTCTACCGGCAACCCCGGACGGTGACGCGCGTCGTCTACAGGGACCGCCAACGCGCGGGGTTCGTACGCTCGGTCAGACGCGATGTGGTGACGACGGGCTCGATCAACCGGCGCGACGTTCAACGGATCCGCCGGATCGACGGTGTCTACCGCTGATAGACGGTGCCCGCACGGACGGGATCGTCCATTGTCAACGCCAATGCCGAAACCGCCCCGATCGGGGCGGTTTCATTTGGAAGGCTACCGATATGGAAGCAGCGCCCGTTCCCACACGGGCCTGATAGCCCTTTTGGAGCCGTGGCGCTGACGTTCGGTTACTCTTTCCACTGACATTTAAATGTGATCTTCTCCTCCAATAAGAGACGCGAAAAGCGCACTCGGGAGGATACTCAGACGTGGACAGCCCTGTCTCTGCCGCCATCGATGTCGATCATCTTCAGGTCAGCTATGGCAGCCAGCGCGTGCTTCATGGGGTCAGCCTCACGGTCTCACCCGGAGAGTTCATCGCCATCCTCGGCTCGTCCGGTTGCGGGAAGACGACCCTGTTGCGCACCATCGCGGGATTTCAGAAGGCCGCCGGCGGTGCCATCCGGTTGTTTGGCCGGGATGTGGTGAACACGCCGCCGGAGAAGCGCGGCATGGCGATGATGTTCCAGTCCTATGCGCTCTGGCCGCACATGACCGTTCTCGGCAATGTCGGCTACGGCCTTCGCCTCCGCGGCATGCGGAAGGACGAGATCCGCTCCCGAGTCGCTGCCGTTCTGAAGATGCTGAACCTTTCCGGTCTGGAGGACCGGAAAGTGACGAACCTCTCGGGTGGTCAGCGCCAGCGCGTCGCCCTGGGGCGGGCGCTGGCGATCGAGCCGCAAATCCTTCTTCTCGACGAGCCCCTGTCCAATCTGGACGCCAAGGTGCGGATTCAGCTCCGGTCCGAAATCAAGGCTCTTCAGGGCCGCCTCGGCTTCACGGCGATCCACGTCACGCACGACCGCGAGGAAGCCATGACGATGGCCGACCGGATCGTCGTGATGGATGCTGGACGGATCGCGCAGGTCGGAGCCCCGAAAGAGGTCTACGACCATCCGAACTCGCCTTTCGTGGCCAGCTTCATGGGGGCTGAGAACACCCTCGACCTCGACGTCCGCGCTGCCGGAACCGGCGTAGAGGTGAGGGTCGACGACGGCAGCACCGCGAACTATGGCGGCCAAGTGCCCGTGGGTCCCGTCACGGCTTATTTTCGCGACGATATCGCTTCCCTCGACGATCCGCACGCGCGGATCGACGGGGCGATCGTCCTGCCCGGAAGAATTACGCAGAGAACGTATCCGGGAGGACACTACAGGTACGTGATCGCGGTCGGTGACCGTCACTTCACTGTGACGGACGACCGCTATCACGAGCTCGACCGCCCGGTAGGCCTGCGCCTCCCGCTGGCGTCGTTGCACCTGTTTCCCCAAACCCAGACTTCGGGAGGATCCCATGCGTAAACGCCTATTGGCTGCGGGTCTCGCAGCCTTTTTCTTGAGCAGTGCGGCCAGTGCGCAGACGCTCAATGTCGCGACGGCCGGCGACCAGAACATGGTCGATTACATCAAGGACTATCTCGGGCCGCTCTTTGAGAAGAGCCATCCGGGCGTGAAGGTCGTGGCCGTCGGCACCGGGCCGGGAGACGGCGGATCCCAGAAGATCTTCGAGAAGCTCGATGCGCAGAAGCAGGCTGCCGCCGCATCCGACTTCGACGTGGTGGTCATCCACCAGAAGGCCGCCGGCACGATGGTGCAGGGGGATCTGCTCAAGAAGTACCGGGACTCGCTTCCCACCGGCAAGCTCGTGACCCGCGACACCGCGACAAACTCGCTCGGCACCGACGTTTCCGGCTACGTCATGCCCATGTTCCACTCGCAAACGGCGATCGCCTACAATCCGGACCTGATCAAGAGTCCGCCCAACAACTATGCCGAGCTGCGCGAGTGGGTGAAGAAAAATCCGAAGCAGTTCGGCTACAACGGCATCAAGGGCGGCATGTCGGGCGTCGCCTTCGTGACCGGGTGGATCTCGGCCTTCGGCGGCGATCCGGCGAAGCTCGAGAAGGGGCCTTACGATGCCGCCACGAAGGCGAGCTGGGACAAGGCCATGGCCGATCTGAAGGAGTTCAACCAGAACGTCGTCATCACGCCCGGCAATGCCGGCACGCTCGACATGCTTAACCGCGGCGAAATCGCCATGGGGCCGGTCTGGGTTGACATGTTCTACACGTGGAAGGCCGACGGCAAGCTTCCGCCGAACATGCGCCTGAAGCTGGTGTCGCCTGGCATGCCCGGCCAGCCCATGTATTACGCGATTCCCTCGAAGACGGCGCAGGAGAAGCTCGCCGCCGAGTTCATCGCCCTGGCGACGAGCCCGGACGTGCAGGCTGAGGGCATCGTGAAGCGGTTCAACTGGTACCCGGGAATCGACGCCAAGAACCTGGAAGGGAAGCTCGATCAGGCGGCCTGGAACCAGCTCTTCGCCGACATTCCGCCGGACACGCTCGCGGCCAACGGCAAGGCGTTCCCGATCGGTCCGTACTTCAACGACATCCTCGAGACCTACGAGAAGAAGGTCGCTAACTAAGGCGATCAGCCACGGCAGGCGGCCCGAAGGACGGGCTGCCTGCACGACACCATGTCCGATACTCCATCGTGACCGGAACAGTCCCACATCATGGCGAAACCGTCACTCCTCGGCCTCCTGCTCGTCGCGCCGGCACTCGCGATGATCGGCGCGCTGTTTCTCTACCCGCTCGGCTTCTCGCTCGCGGCAGCCTTCACGGAGCCGGGAAGGGGCCTGTCGCTCGCGCACTTCCAGAAGGCCTACGAGCTCTATTCGACGGACATTCTCTTCACGCTCTTCATCGTGGTCGTCTCGACCCTTCTGACCGCTCTGGTCTCCATCGCGATAGCGGGCATCCTCACGCTCGGTGAGACGCCCTGGCTCGTTGCGGCTTTGCGAGCCCTCTATCGCTGGCCGCTCTTCATCCCGTTCATCGTGGCGGCCCAGTGCATGCGGACCTTCCTCGCCAAGAACGGCCTCATGAACAATTCCTTCGTGGCGCTCGGGCTGATGGAGCCGCTTCAGGCCACGAGCCTTCTCGATTGGCGCGGCATCATCATCACGTTCGTGTGGAAGCAGGTTCCGTTCGTGACGCTGATGCTGGCTGGAGCCATGGCGTCGATCGACCGCGCCACCATCGAGGCGGGACGGAATCTCGGGGCCTCGCGGATCCGGGTTCTCGTCGAACTCGTCCTGCCGCAGGTGGCTCAGACGCTCCTCGTCGGCCTCGTCCTCTCCTTCGTCACCATGCTGTCGGTCCTGTCGGTTCCGATGATGGTCGCGGGCTCGCAGCCCACCATGCTCACCGTCGACATGGCGTTCCGCATCAATTCCTACGGCGATTACGCGACCGCCAACGCACTCGGCGTGATCTCCTATGCCATCGCGGGCACGGTCGCGTGGATTTATCTCCGCCACAGCGTGAAGCGCGAGGTGCAGACATGAGCGGCAAGATCCAGGCTTCGTCCGCCCTCCCGCTCGCCGAGGCAGGTGCCCGCCCTGGGTCCGAAAGAAAGTTTTGGGCGTTCGGATCCACCGTCCTGAAGGTTGCGGGGCTTGCAGCGTTCGCTTTCCTGCTGTTCGGCCCTCTCGCCAATCTCGTCCTCTGGTCCGTGGCGGAGCGGTGGTACACGCCGTTCAAGCTGCCTGTTTCCTACGGTCTCCGCTACTGGGAGGTCGTCTTTCGTCCGACCGGCGACGCCATGACGTCGCTGATGACGAGCGTCGGCATCGCCTGCCTGACGGTCATGGTGGCACTCGCCGTCTCGGTCCCGGCAGGCTATGCACTGGCCCGCCTCAAGCTGCCGTGGCGGACGGCCCTGATGATCCTGTTCCTGCTGCCTCAGGCGTTTCCGTCGGTGGCAATCTACATCAACGTCGCTCGGGTCTTCTACAGCATCGGGCTCACCGGAACGATCACCGGCGTCGTGCTGGTGCATGCGGCTCACGGCCTGGTCTATTCGGTATGGATCGCAGCTGCGGCCTTTGCGGCCGTCGATCGCGACCTCGAACTTGCGGCGCGCAATATCGGCGCCTCGCCGCTACGGACGTTCTTCACCGTGACCCTGCCTCTCGCGGCACCTGGCATCATGGCGAGCGCGATCTTCGTTTTTCTCGAATCGCTCGACGAGTTCACCGGGACCTTCTTCGTCGGTGTCCCTCAGGTGACGACGCTCCCGTTGCTTCTCTACAATGCGAGTATGGGCGGCAACTACCAGATCGCGTCCATCACGGCTCTCATCCTGCTCGTTCCCTCAGTGGTCTTCATGCTCGTCATTGAGCGCTTCCTGAAAGCCGACGTGCTGAGTAAGGTCGGTCAGTAGGGAAGCGGCGCGGCATGCTCAGAATCATCACCTGGAACATTCAATGGGGCCTGGGTATCGACGGGAACGTCGATCTGCGAAGGCTGGTGGACGAGGCGCGCGCCACTGCGGACTTCGACGTGCTCTGCCTCCAGGAGGTCTCGGACAACTTTTCCGATCTCAAGGGCAATGATGGAGGAAACCAGTTCGCCGAACTGGCGGGGCTTCTTCCGAACTACACGGCCGTGGAGGGTGTGGCGCTCGATATTCCGGACGGGGCAGGGCGCCGGCGTCGCTTCGGCAACATGATCCTGTCCCGCCAGCCGGTTGGGCAGGTGCTGCGCCATACCCTGCCGTGGGAGGCCGCCCCGACCCGCAACATGCCGCGTCTCCTTCTGGAAGCGACAGTCGAGACGCCGTCCGGGCCTCTTCGCGTGATGACGACGCATCTGGAATACTCCTCCGACATGCTGCGGCGGGCGCAGGTCGAGGGTATCCGCGAGGCCCATCGCTGTGCCTGCGAGCGCGTCGCCACCCCGCGCGAGGACGGGCCCGGCACCTATGCGCGTCTCCCCACTTCGGCATCCGCCGTCCTGACCGGCGACTTCAACATGCGTCCGCCGGATCCGGTGAAGCAGCGGATCTCGGAGCCTTTCGCCCATGAGGTGCCTGCCCTTCTCGATGCGTGGCAGGTGGCCCATGGAGCCCAACCGCACCCGACTTCGTTCTGCCTTTTCGAACAGTCGAACGGGCCGCCCCATTGCTGCGATTTCGTGTTCGTGACCGACGACATTGCTCCTCGGGTCAGACGCATCTCCTACGACCAGGAGACTCAGGCCTCCGATCATCAGCCTGTCTTGCTGGAGCTCGATCTCTAGCAGACCGGCCGCAACGATGGCGGCCTCCGGCGGGAGCATCCCATCCCAAGCGCCGCTGCCTACGGCCGCAATGCCTCAGACATGATGACTCAGCCTGAACCTCCATGTGCCACCGGGCACATCTCTGTGCTCCATTCGGTCCTATCGTTCGCTGCGTTCAAACGGGGCTGACGCGCTTCAGCGGCCCCAAGGGTACAAGGGGGCCTGCCATGGACCAGATCAAAACAGCGGCACATTCGAACAGGCTGACAGCCGCAGAGTGGATGATCGTTGCCACGTCTCTCGCATTCATCACGCTCTGGCTCGGGATATCCTTCTCCTAAGCGGCGGTTTCGCGAGCCCGGCGAATCTCGCCCGTCCAAATCCGCCTTGAGCGCTGCCGAAAACGAAAAAACCGCCCGGCGTGGGGCGGTTCTTCGGACGGTTCGGAAGCTTGACGTCAGCCGATCACTTAATCTTGGCAACCATGAAATCTGGTTTCAGACGTTTTCTTATTGTCGCATAATCCTTATTCTACCGTCACTTAGTGTTCCAACCGGTTGCGCATTTATTCACACAGTGTCACTCTTTTGTGACCCCGGTGTGACCCGCATTCACGAGTGTTTGGACCCATGCCTGCTCGCGCCCTCACCGATGTCGAAATCCGATCCCTCCGTGCCGCACCCGGCCAGCGCCTGATCGTCTATGACGCGAAGGCGAAGGGACTCTGCCTTCGCGTCACCTCCGGCGCGAAATCTTGGAGCTTCATCTACCGACCAAAGGGCACCCCACGGCAGCGGCGATACACAATTGGAGATTACCCGGCTTGGTCACTGTCTGCGGCTCGAGAGAAAGCTTTGGCCCTGCGGCGGCTGGTTCAGGATGGGCAGGATCCTATAGCTGGCGTCAAGGCCGCCCGGGAGGCGCTCACAGTTGCTGGCCTGGTCGACCATTTCCTGACCCGCTACGCGAAGGTCAAGCTCCGGTCGTGGCGTGACTATGAGGCGGTGCTTCAGCGTGATGTCATTCCTGTGTTGGGCGATCGCCCTGCTGAGGGGGTGCACCGAACTGACGTCGCGAACCTACTCGACAAGGTGGCTGCTCGCGCCCCGGTTTTGGCCAATCGGCTCCAGAACACGATCTCCTCTGTCTTTTCCTGGGGCATGTCCGAGGGGCTGGTCACGGCGAACCCGGTGACTGGGCTGCGGAAGCGAACCATTGAAGTCGCAAAGGATCGGGTGCTGACCGATGAGGAAATCCGAAGCTTCTGGCAGATGACGGAGCAGGCCGCTCCCGCCTTCCGCGACACGCTTCGGCTAATTCTTTTGACAGGCCAGCGTCCTGGCGAGTGCGCGGGCATTCGCGCTGAAGAAATCGATCTCGGGTCTGGTGTGTGGACCATTCCGGCGAGCCGAGCCAAGAACAAAATCGAGCATAAGGTTCCGCTCGTCGGACAGGCGCTGGAGATCGTGACCCAGATCGCTAAAATTAAAGGTACAGCCGGACCTCTGATCGTCACCCCCCGCGGTAAATCACTCACCTCTCAGAACCTGGCCAAGGCTATGGAGGCGCTACGGGCTGGGTTGTTCACGGAGGTGGTGACACCGCATGACCTGCGCAGGACCGCCGCCACGCTGATGGGGCGGCTCGAAATCGATCAGATGACGATCGGCCGGGTGCTCAACCATGCCAGCACCACGAAAGCGACGATTACTGGCAGCGTCTATGACCGGCACAACTACCTGGCGCAGAAGCGTCGTGCATTGGAGGCCCTAGACCGGGAGTTGCAAGCGATCCTGATCGGCTCACCTACTTCAGCAAACGTCATTCGGCTTGGGGGACAAACGCTTTGAACTTCGACATCTTTACCGACGAAGAATGGGTGCGTCTTCTGTCGATTGCCGATCGATCCCGCGATCCGTCGAGCAAAGAGTCCTTATGGATCCGTTTGAAGGTCGGGTTTATTGTATACGGAGCATATGCCTCATATCGCAACAAGAAGGACGGACACAGCAAGAAAACATTAGAGGATGCAGCGCAGGCAGGCGAGCTTTTTATCCAAGGAATGCGAGCGCTCGACGCTTTAATACAAAATCTACGATTTACTGTGCTTCACTTTGATCCGATGGCCTTCAGCGCAAACCCAAGCAGTGTCTCCAAGTCATTTGTCGATGAAGAACTTGCAAATAGAATTCAAAAGTACTGCGAGTTTTTCCGGGTGATGGAAACATTCCAGCGAAATGTAGAGGAACCTGACCTAAGAGGGGGGCCAAACAAGAAAGAATGGCTCCATATCGCAGTACACCAACTGCACGATGTCTGGCAGGACGAGCTTGATCAGGGCACCAGGCCTAAGAAGGACTTTCTTGCTTTTGCGTACGCGGTTCTCCAGCCGCTGAGGTTCGGTGTGACTGAGAACAGCGTCCTCGAGAGCTTCGATCGTCACGTCAAGCACGGAATACACCTCAGGCGCAGGGTCATGCGGGCGGGGCAGTTGAGCGACGATTGAGGCTCAAATGCCTTTTGATGTCATGAAACAGTCTGCATAATGTTGATGTCGCCCTAAACTTGGAGCGACGTCATGCACAAAGCAGACCGAATAGTCCGCTGGCCTGAAGTTAGGCAGCAGATTGGACTGAGCCGCACTACTGTGTGGCGAAAGATCAGAGAACAAGATTTTCCGGCACCAGTGCGGCTGACGAACCACTCGATCGGCTGGCGTCAATCCGACCTAGACGGTTGGCTTGCCTCTCGGCAGAAGACAGCCTGCGGAGGTGACAATGACTGAACTCGGAACACAGGTAGCCGACCTCATCCGGTCCATTCCACCCCATTGCATGGCACCATCTGATGCGGTGAAAGCCTCCCAATTTCGAAGGACAACCAATGAGGTGAAAACACCCAATAGTTCAATGAAGGGGAAACCTCCCTCCAAGCGCATCAAGAGGGGTGAAAACGCCGCGTATAAAAAGGTGAGAACTCAGCCAATAGACCTTCAATCCCCCAGAGACACTCTATCAGTGAAAGGTAGAGCCTCAACGCAGGCACATGACGAACACGTACCCGCGTATGACCGTTGGGGCGAGTTCAACGAGGTGGCAGGCGGTCTTGAATACGAGGATGAGTTTCTGCGCGGGGAGGCCGAGCACTGTGCTCGCATTCTGTGTGGCTTCGACGACGACGACATGGATGGTCGGCAGGGCGCTGGAACCGCCCTACCGACCGTGGCCAAACGCAATCTCGACGAAGGAACCCCAGATGACCAAGACCATCTATATCACGGCTGATGAAAGTACGTCATGCAACCATAGGCTCGCGCCTGAAGGCGACCTCACGACGGTTGCAGACCCGGCAGAGGTGGGAAACTCCAACTTGGCTCCGGCTACGACTGCACGGCCGACCATCGAGCGCACCACTTCGCCGAAAGAAACCATCAGCATTATTGTCTCCTCAGTCGGTCGGGGGCGCTTTGCTGCCTTTCTTGACGGCCACATGCTTTGTGTCAGTGAGACGCCGCTCCTCGCAGCCGCTCGCGTACTGCAGGCCCAGGGAGTATCGGCCACGACAAGGCTGGAAATGGCCCATGAGGGATCGGCAACTGTTGCAATGCATTCGACGGTCGGAGCCGCCGCCGGGTACCGCGTGAGCGAAACCGGAAGCATGCCACGCTTCGTGCCGTGGCGACCTGATAGGCTCCCCTGCAACAGCGGTTTCCCTTGTACCGTTGACGAGCCTGACGGCTAAACCGCCCCACCCGGGTACCTGCCTACCTTGGAGCCTAAGGTCAGCCCTAGAGGAGCCACAACAATAGGCGGGTGTGATGGCATCGATGGGGAGTAGCCCCAGAAGCACATGCGGTGGAGAGGAGGTTGTTTGATCTGAAACTGTTCAGCCCGAGACAATGAAGAAAAACAGATCCAAGCCTGTATCAAACGTCAAGAAAGAGGCGCATTGTGTGCATTATCCCATTCCCCCGGTCCAAGCATCGGCCGTTTGTTCTCAAGCATGCCGCACGCATGGCAAAGTTGCCTACCATAACGGCGGAGAAACACCTTGCCTATCAGCTAGAGGTGCAGGCTCAAACAATGGCGAGGAGGGGGATACCACCCGAGATCATTCAGGACGAGATCTGGTCCCTCGAGCGCGCCATTCGTGCTGAGATAGGAAACGTGTTTGTGTCTGGCGGAGGCGTAGCATGAGCACGAAGAGCAGAGTCAACAAGTTCGGGCGCTCGGACAAGGCTGCGCAACATGTCCGGCTCTATCGCTGGCTCCGAGAGACTGCCGCTTGGAAGAGCCTCGAAGTAGTGGACCGCGCCTTGTACATCGAACTGCTGGGCCGCTACTGTGGTCCCAGTACCAACAACGGTCGTATTCCCTATTCTGTGCGAGAAGCAGCGGAAGCCCTGCACGTCGGCAAATCTACCGCTGCCGAGGCCTTTCGACGACTGCAGGAGCGAGGCTTCATTGTTTCGGCTCAGAAAGGTGGATTCACATGTAAGATCAGGCACTCCACAGAGTGGCTTTTGACCGAGTTCAACAGCGATGTGGAGATACCTGACCTCGGCATCAAGGCTGGGGATCTCGCGAGGAAAGACTTCACCCGCTGGCAGCCTGAGAAACAGAAACCGGTTCCATTAGCGGACCGTACGATATCTGACGGCGGACAATACGATACCTCAGATAGGACCGAGCTTCCTAGAGAGGTCGCTTACGGTACCTGAGACAGGACCGTGAGCCTGCGTTTCGGCATCCTTACGATACCTGAGGCCGGACACTAATTAGTTTACCATACGATGGGCCTCAGAAGACGTACGCTGAGGATGCCGGCCACACTCGCTTGATCCATGCATTCTATTAGGGTCGGACACGGGATCGGCGAACCAAGGTTCAGGGATGCTCTACTTCCTCTCAAGATTCTGTGACCTCTGCGTGACTCATGCGTCGTATTCTTGTGCCGTAGAGCCGACAGCTTTTCTCAATGATTCACTCGCTGCCCTACGGTGTCGTGCGGAGTAGTTGCGGTCCGCACGACGCTTGGCGCAAGGCTTGGAGCAGTACGTCACTCCAGCGCGCCAAGATGTGAAC
Organism: Microvirga sp. HBU67558; assembly: GCF_018069605.1. Lineage (NCBI taxonomy): Bacteria > Pseudomonadati > Pseudomonadota > Alphaproteobacteria > Hyphomicrobiales > Methylobacteriaceae > Microvirga > Microvirga sp. HBU67558. Next base: position 47,167 of record NZ_JAGPUP010000561.1, read on the forward strand.
ACCTTCTCACAGTCGGGACACGCCTGGATGGAAGAGACTGCCGACTTACGCCTCAGGATGTTCTTAAGCTGCTGTCGGCAGTCGGGCGAGCAAAACTTTCGGGCGCGACCGTCGATTGTCTGTTCGCATCTGGCGCACCTCTGAGCCGTGTAGACGAGACGCCGCCGTTCCTTATCTGATTGTCGGCGGCACCCATCAGAGCAAAATCGCGCTGCATCCCGCTCGGGCCAGAACTCCGTCCTGCAGTGTTCGCAGTACCTCGGCAATGGATGCGCGGCAGCAATCCGGAAGAGAGCGCAGGTTTCACAGGTCAGCCGTGGACGACCTTGGCGTTTCTCTACAGGAATTTCACACCGGCACACTCTGCATCGAGTTGGGCTGCGCGGCGATAGCGCCTTCTGCCGCGCCTCCTCAACGAGATCCTGGATACGCATACGCTAAGTCCTCGCTCAACGAGAACAACGCCACCTCGTCGGTATGGTTCGGCAACAATCGCGCGGCAGGAATTTAATTCTGCTGTGCGCCAAAAATGACCCACCTTGCGGTCGCCGTCCTGCGCGATCAATGCTATTAACACGCACCCCTACCCCTGAACCTCCTACAATTTCCTGCCTCTATGGCAGACACACTTAGGCAGGATAAGCGGCTTGGAAGAACACGCCTGATCGCAACCTTGGATGCAAGCGCGTAGCTGATGCCGTTTAGGACTGATATTTTCACGACATGAGGATCTCGACCTCGCGATCGGGCCATCTGTTGGCGATGCGCTCAAGCGTTTGCGTCAGCCAGGTGTGGAGATCGACGTTGTTCATTTTGGAGGTGGCCAGAAGGCGAGCAATCGCAGCCTATATGCGCCTGCCACCATCAGAGCCGGCAAGGAGCGAGTTCTTGCGGATGATCGTCTGGGGCCGGATGACGCGTTCAAACGTATTGAAGTCAAATTCAACGCGTCCATCCGACGTAAATCGTTCCAGAGAGGCACGCCGCGTGAGAGCATAGCGGCTCGCCTCAGCCAACTTCGACTTGCGCGACAGCTTGGGCAGTTTCTGTTCCCACAGCGCGAGGAGCACGCTCACGACAGCAGGCGCTTCCGCTTGGCAGGTTTTCATGCGCGTCATCGCGGGCTTACCGCTTACGTAAAACTTGAGAGGTGACGCATTGACATCATCAACGATGAGCCACCTTAGGTGTGGCATTGCAGAAATATGGCGTTGAGGGTCGCGCCCGTTCTCGAAGGGAAAGCGAAAACGCAACGTTTTCACGAATGCGAGTTTCAGTTGGACAGCCTCTATTTTGGCCTCTCCGACTTCGGCCAATTTGCCGGCGCTCGGTTCATCCACACTGGGTGAAGCGTCATATCCTTATCTCGACAATGCTCGAGGCTACGTCTAGCGCCAATAAGCAATCGATGTGCAATTCGCCGGAGAATCTCCGACTCGCGCATCGCGACGTTTAGGTCAGACTCGGAATGCATGCGCCCGAAGTCGGACAGGATCGCGGCGCGTCGAGTTAAAAGCGAGGGATGAGTTGACGTAGCGCGAGCAGCATAGAGCCACCGCTTGTCAAATACCGCAGCAGCTTCGAAGCAAATCTGTGCCGCTAAGAAGAAAAGATCGATGCCAACGACGGCGTCAGCGGGTGTTATAGGATCGCGGTATGCAACACCAAATTGGGGTTTGGCAGTGATACTAAGCGTCATGTCAAGTGCAAATCGATCTGCCTCAAGCTCTTGTTGCTGCTTAGTGGTAGTGATATGCCCAGAATGTAAAACGCAGTGCCCATATTCATGACTCACCACAAATATTTGCATTGCATTCACAAGTGACTCTACTCGCTCCCTAGTATGCGGAGAGTCGAAGTAAACGGCTTCATGTGGATCTCCCCTGACTAGCGTCGCAATCAGGAGGTCTGAAAGCCTTTCAGAGTATCTCTGATCCTTGTGATCGAAAGGAAATTCGCTGTTGTATTTCGCAGGATCCTGAACAATTTTTAGTTCACCGATTCCTATATGAAGGCGTGTTAGTAGAATTTTGGTTAGAATGTGAGAGAAAGTAAAAATACCATCGTAAATAGTGATTGCTCGAAAGCCTTCTGAAGCCTTGAGAGCGTAACCTTCAAAGGAACCTATTGGCCAGTTTGCGATCAAAACACGTACTGGCAACGCAATACGCTTCTGCGACAGGATTTTTTCGACGCGCTTGGCAATATCATTTAGGAAATAAGAAAGTATTGGATCATCATATGGCGATACCGAATACATTCTTGCTCGTATTACAGTAAACGTCCATAGCACTCTCAGCGCTAATACCATCACAGGATTTCGCTCGAATGCGCTAAAACGACTGCCATAAGAAATTACATTTCGCACATGGCGCAAGCGCCACTCAGTGAGGCCAAGTGCTTTGAGCCTCGTCTCATGTTCACGAATAATCTTTGCGGCAATCTTACGTCGCGCGCTCCACGCAATCATTCTCGTACAACCTTAACCTCTAAGGTCGCTCTTGCGCCTAATTGCGCTCGGGTGAGTGAAAATAAGGAAACCTGCCCATTACCATCAATAGTTAGGCTGATTTTCAATTCGGAAACTTTCCACCCAGTATTAGTAAGACCGCCGTCACTGACGGCTTTCGTCGTTTTTTGAATCACAGAGTGGATGTTCGCCTGTACTGTTTCAAGTCCGAGTTCGACGACGTGTGGAACAGAATTGCTCGCAATTTCTCGTAGATCGGGGAGAATGCCTGACGGGTCGGGGTTTTCTAAAACCTCTTGATTTGGTCCATCAGTGAGCACTGGGATCATATCAGACATCTTGCTTCTCCTCTAGTTCGAGAGGCATCAAGATTCTCATCTATAGGTGATGCTGTATATACCTCAGACGGAGCTTCGATCGAGGATCGATTGCCGCCTCCCAGCGTAACCTTCTTTCGTGAATTTGAATCAATAATGGTACATGTTTGCGGACACAAATCGTGTCGGTGCGGGGCAGGATCTCAGTCACGGCCCCATGGTAAACCCCACCTTACGTTTTGCCGAATTGTATCTATGGTCCTGCCCCCAGATGTGATCCACGGGGTATGCAACTTTCCGGGCTAGGTAAGTTTGTTGGACGAAAGCGTTTGGGATTAAGCCGCCGAGCGCTGTATGGGGCCTGACCTCATTGTAACCTCTCCTCCAGCCTTCAATCCGCTCCCGGGCATCGGCCATGGAGAGGAACCACGAGGCATTCAGGCACTCCGTTCGCAGGCGGCTGTTGAACGCCTCGATATAAGCATTACCCGTTGGCGTTCCGGGCCGGGAGAAGTCGATCCTCATTCGGTTCAGAAAGGCCCGTTTATCCAAGGCTCGACCGGCAAATTCCCGGCCATTGTCCACCTGCAGGCTCTTGCCGGCCGCGGCTCCGGGCGGTCTTACCGAGCGCCTACACCACATGGTAGGCTCAGAAATTCACTTGCGGCATGATCGCCAGTGACTCTCGCGTATGGCAGTCCACCAGCGTCAGAATCCGGAACGGACGGCCGTCGAAGAACTGATCGGCTATGAAGTCCATCGCCCACACCCCGTCGGGGCGTCGACCTCCGGACGACTCCGCCGTTAGCGCCAGGCGCGCTTGCGCTTGGGTGCTTTGGGCCGGATCGACAATCCATCTTCACGATAGAGCCGGTAGGTACGTTTTTAGTTCACCGGCCAGCGCTCCCGCCGCAGCAGAATGTGCAGCCAGCGGTAGCCGTAGCGCACCCGGGCGGCCACGAACTCCTTGAGGGTGTTTCGTAGGTCAGTTTTCAGAGAGAAGGGTCGCTTTGAATCCTAGAACAATAAGCTGCACCAGAACGCCGGTCCACATTGTCGATCTGTTCCCAAACTCATCATCCAATCAAATGTGCTATTGTTCGCTCGTTGTCTGTGATCGTGCTTGGGAAACTCGTTAGGGAAGCAAGATCATCGATATCCACTCTCGCATAAGCAGGATTATAGAAGTTCCTGAGGACAAATCTCATGAACCGGCTGGGAGTTAGTGGACCATCCACGGGAATCCTGCACCCCTCATATTGACCCAAAGTAAGATGCGATTTTGGGTGGTCTATATCGATGTGTTCATCATCACTGCTTGCATAGTCAAATCTGATTGGGAACTTGACGGAGAATCTTCCGACCACCTCCGCGTAAAGCTGATCACTTTCATAAGCCGATACCGCACTCTCGTACGGCATCAAGAACGGGGCGGGAAACAAAGCCAGGCGATGAGACTCTACGATGTCATCTTTGAAAGTATAGGCCATCTGTATAAGTGATCCATCGATCATCTTGATGTTGTACGCCTTAGCCTTTTCTAAGTTGTCATAAATTAGTGGATACGGAACGTCCTTCAAACTAAAAGAAAGATCCGGTGACCCAGAAATATAAATCTCTCCCCGTCCTTCCCCGACAGCCTTGAAGGCCGGATAATTTTGTTGATCCGACAGGCCAGCCTCGATCACTCGCGTCATCACGTCTTGGATGTTTCGTACCACTTGCTGAGGATTCATGGGACTCAGCTGAAGAGCGAACGTAAGCGCTCGCGCATTTCGATTGGCAGATCCTCGGGCTGAACCTCACCGCGCTCCAATGCGTCCAAGACCCCAGAAAGGTCGGAAAGCTTTTTAGATACCTGCGAACGCTCAGCTTTTGTCATTTCGCGGTTGATGACACGTAATTCCTTGCGGCGCTTCTCATCCGGGTAAACAAAGTTAAGGGCGAAGTCGTTTTCTTTGATGCGAGAGTACTCTGCTGTAAGGGCATCCATTTTTGGTCCTACCCCAAGCACACGCACCCAAGCCTTCGATCGTGTAATCGCAGTGAAAAGTCTGTTCCTCGTGCGCGCAAGAAGGGCAGGAAAGAACGCATTATAGCAATCGTGTGAGTTGATAATGTAGACCATCGCAGCTTCGTTGCCCTTGGCTCGGAAGATGCCTGTGAAGGTAACTACATCATCCTCGAAGAAGATATCTGGCGAACCAGAGACGCCGGCGATGGACGAGTTGATCCCAGCCTTGAACAGTTTAGCTCGAGCGGCAGCTACAGCGGTCCGTGTGGTGAGTGGGTTGGGATTGATGACGATGATATCTTCTGGAGATAACTCCTCTTCCTGAATGTTCTTTATGATCTGCTCGACCAACCAATCATCCTGCTTGTCTGCATTCTCGAAGCTCTGAAAGTGGATGATGTCGTCGATAGGGGAATGGTCTTCGAGAAAAGGTGGACTAGTGGCAGGTGTTCGTTGCAACGATACCGGCTGTCCATCCTCTAATCTTCCATCCTTCACAGCATACCCGACATCCAGCCACAATTCTTTCCTGTCAAAAATCTGAATCAGACCTCCAGGCTCTCGGTAGATGCCGAAGCCTAGTGCATGCGCCGTGGCGAGAATCGGGCGAGAGTTTCGGTAGCAGCGCTCAAGGATAATATCTTGCCTCGGCCGCCCAGGAACGGCCTCTTCGAAACTTACAAGAGGGCGCCCGTTGATATCCTCGCCAAAAAGATTCTCTGGAGCTTCAACAGAGATATTCGTGAGAGTCTGGAGTTCATCATATGCGTAGATCAACCTCTTTGGTACTCGCAGAAATTTGTAGCACAAACGGAGGAACGATGCGGGAAGGTCCTGTGCCTCATCGACGAGGATCACGTCATACTTTTCTTTCGATGTGTCGCCGGTAGAAGCTATCGCTTCGAGACACGCACCATCGAACTCTTTATCTGCACCAAACTGTGCTTGAGCAGCCCCAAAGTCATAATAGGTAAGTTCATTAGCTTTGGTATAATTGTAATAGACTCCAGGCATTGCTGGAGATCCCCAAGAGTGAAGAATAGATATCTTTCTCCAATCTGGTTCCTCATTCGTTTGCTCTATGACAAAGGTCGTTACTAGCCGTTCAAATTGTCCCTTTAGAGCGCGCGTGTTGAACGTAACTGCAATCTGCCAATCTGGATTTTGAGCATGCAAATAGGCAACCTTTAGTGCAAGCACGATCGTTTTGCCTGAACCGGCCAAGCCACGGATGCGCTGCACCCCGTTGACTGTCTCAACTACTGCTGCTCCTTGGTCCGCGTCGAGATTCGCGATGCTATCACTGAGACGTTGTAGCTTAGCGCCGCGCGAGGACTCGTTGTTGATGACTTTCTTCCTGCGACCCTTCCTAATAGTCGAAAGAGACTGAATTGCTGAGGCGAGTGCGGGAAAATAGATAGGTTCATCCCATTTGAGAGTTGAGACGAAGGCTGCAACGTCGTTCCCTCTGAAGGTGGGATATTCTTCATCTACTTCATCACCAGTCACGACTGGAGCAAAGGTTGCAACATTAATGATCGGGACCAATTGCCGACGACGCACCAAGGACGGGTACTGCAACAGTTTTGATTGAAGCTTGGCAAACGCGTTGTCCTGGCGGCTCCTGAATTCGCCGATATCGCGTCCCTCGACAATGTCGAAGATCACTACACCATGGGTCGGGCTTAGGAGTACAGCATCGAAGGGGAAAGCTCCGTCGGGCGTCCCAATGACGGGATAACCGATATACAACGTCCCGTCCAAATCTGGATCAGATTCGAGAGCATCCGCCAGCCTACGTGATGAGACTGGCTTATTGGTGCTTCCCCAGATGGTATTTATCATTAGCTGTATCAACCTGCGTTTCCGCTACCCTTAACACAGTCTAGGGGCTTGATCACGGTCACCGAAATGACCTTCACAAGTTTGCAGTTAACTGCGGCGGTGACGCTGAATTTTACTCGGGAAAGCAGCCACAAAGTAACCAGTCCTGCTCAATGTCTGATGGTGCATGCCGCTCAGAGCACCCAGAGGAATGGACCAGCGAGCACTCGCGATACAGGCCGAGTCGCGACCGGAGACATCAAACTCTAGATCCAATAGATGTTGTGCGCAGTGAGATACTACTGATCGGTCGCTGCAGATTGGTTGCCCGAAGGCATCAACAATATACTGCCAGCCTACGACTTTTGTGACCCAGTTGTGACCCCAAAAAGGAAAACCGCCCTGCTGAGAGGGCGGTTTTCTCAATCACATCAGTAATTTAAGCCGAAGGAGGTTATTTAATCTTGGCTTCCTTGAACTCGACGTGCTTCTTCGCGACCGGGTCGTACTTCTTGAAGCTCATCTTCTCGGTCATCGTGCGCGAGTTCTTCTTCGTCACGTAGAAATAGCCCGTGTCGGCGGTGGAGACGAGCTTCACTTTGATCGTTGCGGCTTTGGCCATGGTCGGGACCTCTTGTTCGGTTCGGGCGCTCGGTTGGCCCCACGGCATGGCCGAAACGCAAAGGCCGGGCGAACCCGGCCGGAAAATCGTGTCGTTCCCATGCCTGATTATGGGCGGGCAGTCAAGGGAGAAGGGGACCTTCTCGGTGCTTTCCGGGCCCCTGACGGCGACGTGGCGGCCGAAAACCCTCAGGGAGAGCACCGATTCACAGAAGCTCCCGCACGAAACGGCCGCGCTGCTGGTGGAAGAAGGGGACCGGCAGCTCATGGGTGAAGCCGGCGGCGATTCTGGCCTCCAGTTCACCCAGGATCACGGTCGTGATCGGCGGGAGATCGAGAGCCTTGGCCTGGGCGATGGTCACCCAGGCGAGCTCCACCAGTTCGGCCTCCGGTCCGACCACGCCCTCCACCTCCGCGGCGATGGATGTCCGGTCTGCCGCGAAGAAGCGGGTGTCAAAGCGCCTGACGCGTTTGGGAGGCGTAATCGCCCGGCCGATGAAATGCAGCGACTCGAGATCCGGGAAGACGCCGTGCTCCTGGAAAGCGACCCAGGGGGTTCCGGCGGGCGGGCTCTCGGGTGCACCATAATCCTTCGTCCCGAGGAGAAGGCCGGTCTCCTCGAAGGTTTCGCGAATGGCCGCCAACGCCAGGGCCCGGCTTCGCTGGGCCGACGGGCGTGCGATCCGCCCCATGAGCGCCCGTTCAGCGCGAGGGTGGAGCGCGCCGGCGACCGTCATGGATCGGTCCCCGGCCTCGATCCGTCCGCCCGGGAAGACGAATTTTCCAGGCATGAACTTCAGTCCCTCATGGCGCTTGCCCATGAGGACCTTCGGGCGCTTGCCCTTGCGGTCGATGATGATGAGGGTCGCGGCGTCGACGGGACGGAGCGTCGGGAGCGTGGGGTTGGTCTCAGCGGAAACGAGGCGATCCATCCTCGCCAGGGTCTCGGTGTCCGTCACGGGCATGGTCCTCGTCGGCGTTCGTCTTGGCTCGGGCAGCCCCGAAACCGTGCATCCCTAACGCGTATTGCAGCCCGACGACAGCGCCTTTCACCGGCTGGAGCAGGGCAAGGCACAGGATCAGCGTCAGTGCCGGCCAGGTCGCAAGGTGCACCCACATCGGCATCTCGAGCCTGGTTTCGGTCATGAGGATGCCGTAGCCGATCAGGTGCCCCACGAGGAAGATCACGATGTAGGGCGGCAGGTCGTCGGCCCGGTGATGGTGAAACTCCGTTCCGCAGACCTCGCAATGATCCACGACCTTGAGGAAGCGACCGAAGAGCCGCCCCCCGTTGCAGGCCGGGCAACGACCCATGAACCCGCGCCTCATGGCCGGAATGGCCTTCACCTCATGCCGGCTGGCCGGCGAGGCGGTCTCGATCGTCAACGACATCAGTCGATCCTTCCATCAGCCGCGTTCGCGCCGCTTGACCTTCACGCGCGTCGGGGGGCGCCCTGGAGAGCGTCCCCTCGGGGACGGCCCGGCACCCGCCTTTGCTCCGCGCGAGGGGCGCTTCGCGCCCTTTCGGGACGGGCTGCTCCGGCCGGTGAAGCGTCCCTTCGTGAGGATCTCGAAGCGCAGCGCGCCGGCGACGGGCGCCGCCTCGACCAGCTTCACCTCCACCTTGTCGCCGAGACGATAGGTTTCCCCCGTGTCGTCTCCGCGCATGGAATGGCTCTTCTCGTCATAGCGGTAGTAGTCGTCGCCGATCGTGGCCGCCGGAACGAAGCCGTCCGCGCCGGTCTCGTTCAGCTTGATGAAGAGGCCCGCCTTCGACACCCCCGAGATCTGTCCGGAGAATGTGGCGCCGATCCGGTCGGCAAGGAAGTGCGCGATCAGGCGGTCGATTGTCTCACGCTCCGCCGCCATGGCGCGACGCTCCGCGGCCGAGATCTTGGCGCTGATCTCGATCAGTTCGGCCCGGGTCGTGTCAGGCGGCAATCCATCCCGGCCCAGCTTGTTCGCGGCGATCAGCGCCCGGTGGACGATCAGGTCAGCATACCGGCGGATCGGAGAGGTGAAATGGGCATAGCGCCGGAGGTTCAGGCCGAAATGGCCGTAGTTCTCCGCCGAGTATTCGGCCTGGGACTGGGAGCGGAGCACCACTTCGTTGATGAAGAGCTGGTGCTCCGTGTCCGCGACGCTGCGCAGGATGCGGTTGAACATTTCGGGCTTCAGTGCCCCCTGGCTCGGGAGCTTCAGCCCGATCGAGGCGAGCACCTCGCTCAGCGACCGCATCTTCTCGAGCGAAGGCTCATCGTGGACCCGGTAGATCAGATCGGAATCGGCCTTTTCCAGGCTCTCGGCCGCGGCCACGTTGGCGAGGATCATGAACTCCTCGATGAGCCTGTGCGCCTCGAGCCGTTCCGGAACGAACACGCGGTCCACGGTGCCGTCGGGATTGAGCACGATCTTGCGCTCGGGCAGGTCGAGGAACAGCGGCTCGCGGATATCACGGGCTTTCTTGACCAGCTCGTAGCCGGCCCAGAGAGGTTTGAGGATCGTGTCGAGGATGGGCTTCGTCACGTCGTCGGGCCGGCCGTCGATGGCCGCCTGGGCCTGCTGATAGGACAGCTTCTCCGCCGAGCGCATCATGATCCGGTGGAAGCTGTGCCGAATCTTCCGACCGTCGGGACCGATCACCATGCGAACCGCGAGGGCAGGGCGGTCCTCACGCGGCCGCAACGAGCACAGGTCGTTGGAGATACGCTCCGGCAGCATCGGCACGACACGGTCGGGGAAATAGACCGAGTTTCCGCGCTCCTGCGCCTCCCGGTCCATGGCCGAGCCGGGGCGCACATAGGCCGCCACATCGGCGATGGCGACCGTCAGGATGATGCCGCCCTCATTGTTCGGATCATCGTCCGGGACGGCATGGACCGCATCGTCATGGTCCTTCGCATCAGGCGGGTCGATCGTGACCAGGGGCAGGGTGCGCCAGTCCTCGCGACGGTCCAGGGTCACGGGCTTCGCGCTCGCGGCCTCGTCCAGCACCGCTTTCGGGAAGTCGTTGGGAATGTTGTGGGCGTATATCGCGATGAGGCTGATGGCCTTCTCCGATTGGATCGTGCCCAGGCGCTCCTTCACCTTGGCCGTAGGAAGGCCGAAGCGCCCGTGCTTCACCACCGCCACGGAGACCAGGTCGCCGTCCTTCGCCTCGCCCTCGTCGCCAGGTCTGATCTGGAGTTCCTGGTCGCGCGCCTTCTTGTCGACCGGCACGAGCCGGCCTCCGCCTTCCGGTAGGGCTCGGAAGAGGCCGAGCACCTGCGCCTGCTTCTTGGCGATGATCTTGATCACGCGGCCGGAATAGCGGTGGATGTCGCCGGGCTTAAGCGGGTCGACCCGCAGCAGAGCCCGGTCGCCCACGCCCGCGACGGGCATGCCGGGGCGCGGCTTGCGCGGGGACAGGATGATGATCGTCGGGATGGAGCCGTGCTCCTCCTCGTCCCATTCGGTCGGGACGGCAACCAGCTCGCCGTCCTGGTCCCGCCGGGTGATGTCCGCCAGAACGACCGGGGGGAGCTGGCCGGCCTTGTGCATCGTCTTGCCCCGTCGGTCGAGGATACCCTCATCCTCCAGGTCCTTGAGGATCTGCTTGAGCCAGATCCGGTCGTCGCCTTTGATGCCGAAGCGCTGCGCGATCTCCCGCTTGCCGACCTTGCCCTGCGCATGGGAGATGAAGGACACCACCTCCTCGCGGGAGGGAAGGGACGGCTGGTCGGCTTTCGGACGTTTGGGCAAGAGGAGTTCTCGTCGGGTTCGCGGGGTCTTGTCGCATGCAAGCGTGGCGGCGGCTAGTCCGTTCGGTCCGCCATGCTGAAGACGTTCCCGCGCGGCAAGAGATCCACGGAGGTGGAAGCGATTCGACCAAAAAATAAGGCCCCGAAATCGGAGCCTTTGAGGGACCGGCCCGTGGGGGCAGAATGAGCCGGTGAGCTTGTAAAACGCCCTGAACCGGGGTTGGTTCCAAAGATTCGGGAAAATTTCGAAAAATTTTCGGCGGCCCGAGGAGTACCCTGAGCCCGTCATGGCCAGGCTTGCTCTAGCCAGCCCGATCCTGAAGAGCACAGGGCGTTGCCGACTGCGATCACCGGCACAAGGTCGGTGATGACATTGTACGGCGGACGCTCGGGCCGAACGGGACTAAATATCCAGATCGGCCTCGTCGGCGAAGGCGGCGCGTTCCTGGATGAAGGCGAAGCGGGCTTCGGGCTTGTTGCCCATCAGGCGCTCCACCGCGTCGCTGGCCTCAGGCTTGTCGTCCGCCTCCACGATGACCTTCAGCAGCAGGCGCTTCTTCGGGTCCATGGTGGTTTCCTTGAGCTGAGCCGGCAGCATTTCGCCGAGGCCCTTGAAGCGGCCGATTTCGACCTTGCCGTTGCCCTTGAACACTGTCTTCATCAGCTTTTCCCGGTCCGCGTCGTCCCGAGCATAGGCCGATTTCGAGCCCTGGGTCAGCCGGTACAGGGGCGGGACGGCCAGGTACAGATGCCCATCGTCAATGAGCTTCGGCATCTGGCGGTAGAAGAAGGTGATCAGCAGGGACGCGATATGGGCGCCGTCCACGTCCGCGTCGGTCATGATGACGACCTTCTCGTAGCGCAGGTCGGTGGACTTGTAGTGGGAGCCCGTCCCGCAGCCCAGAGCCTGCACGAGATCGGAGAGCTGCTGGTTTTGGTGCAACTTCTCCCGCCCGGCCGAGGCCACGTTCAGGATCTTTCCCCTTAGCGGGAGCACCGCCTGGGTGGCACGGTCGCGGGCCTGCTTGGCGGAGCCGCCGGCCGAATCGCCCTCGACGATGAACAGCTCGGAGCCCTTGGCGCCGGCATTGGAGCAATCCGCGAGCTTGCCCGGCAGGCGCAGCTTGCGGGTCGCGGTCTTGCGGGCGACTTCCTTCTCCTGGCGGCGGCGCAGACGCTCCTCCGCCCGATCGATGACCCAGTCGAGCAGCTTGTTCGCCTGTTGCGGGGCTGCCGCGAGCCAATGGTCGAAGGTGTCGCGGATCGCGTTCTCGACGATGCGCCCCGCCTCGACGGTCGCGAGCTTGTCCTTGGTCTGGCCCTGGAATTCGGGCTCGCGAATGAAGACCGACAGCATGGACGCGCAGGTGGCCATCACGTCGTCGGTCGTCACTGCCGCCATGCGCTTGGACTGGCCGACGCGCTCCGCGTGCTCGCGCAGGGCACGCAGGAGGGCGATCCGCAGTCCATTCTCGTGAGTGCCACCCTCAGGCGTCGGGACGGTGTTGCAGTAGGAGGTCGAGAACCCGTCCTCGTTGGTCATCCAGGCGACGGCCCATTCCAGCGAGCCATGGCTGCCGGGCTTGGTGATCTTGCCGGCGAAGATCTGATCGGTGACCAGGTCCTTGCCCTCGATGTCGTGGAGCAGGTAGTCCTTCAGGCCGTTCGGGAACTTGAAGGTGGCTTCCGCGGGAACGTTCTCCACGCCTTCGATCAGGGATGGGGCGCATTTCCACCGGATCTCGACACCGCCGAAGAGATAGGCCTTGGACCGGGCCATCTTGAACAGGCGGCGGGGCTGGAAATGCGCCTCCTTGCCGAAGATCTGCCAATCGGGCTTGAAGCGCACTTTGGTGCCGCGCCGGTTGAGCACGCGGCCTACCGTCTCGAGCTTGCCCTGGGGAAGGCCGCGGGCGAAGATCTGGCGGTACAGGGTCTGGCCGCGCGCCACCTCGACCTCGAGGATCTCGGACAGGGCATTGACCACCGACACGCCGACGCCGTGCAGGCCGCCCGAGGTCTCGTAGACCTTCGAGTCAAACTTGCCACCCGCGTGGAGGGTGGTCATGATGACTTCGAGAGCGGATTTCTTCGGGAATTTGGGGTGCGGGTCAACCGGGATGCCGCGCCCGTTGTCGGTTACCGACAGCCAGCCGCCTTCCTCCAGCTCCACCTCGATGAAGCTCGCGTGTCCGGCGACCGCTTCGTCCATGGAGTTGTCGATCACCTCGGCGAAGAGGTGGTGCAGGGCCTTCTCGTCCGTTCCGCCGATATACATGCCGGGACGGCGGCGGACGGGCTCGAGCCCCTCCAGCACCTCAATGGCCGAAGCGTCATAGCCGGCTTCCCCCGGAGTGCCCTGCTGGGGCGCTGGCCGGGACACCTTCACGGCGGCGTTGCGGGCCGAGGCAGGCGCGGCGCGCTTGGCGCTCGCGCCTCCGAAGAGATCGTCGTTGTCTGTCATTGGGACCTTGGTCCGGGATGATGATTCGCGCTTCTTTACACTATTTCTCATTCCGTTTTTATACGAGAACAAAACGGAAACAGGAAGGGCCTTCGAGCTTAAAGGGTGGACAAATGTTCAATCAGGTTAGGCCGTAAAGGTTACCAACGTTTCCCTCGAAAGGATGTCTTCCGGCTGTCACGAGGAACTGTTTAAATTCCATTCACGTTAAATGGTTAAGCATGAGCTTGACAGGAGAAACGGACGTGACGACGCGGACGACATTGGGACCGGCACAGAAGCTTCATTTGGACCGCGCCGCACGCAATGCCGGCGAGGCCTTCGCTTTCGACGAGCCGGATGTCACGCGCACCGCCCACCGATCCTACGGGTCGAGCCTGATCTGGCTCTCCATGGCGGCCGTGGCCATTTTGGGCCTCGGGCTCGTTCTCTAATCGTCCTCGTCAACCTCTTCGCTCCGGCCGAAGAGCCGAATCAGCACCTCCTCGATCCGTTTGCCGAACGTCAGAAGAAAGAGCGTGACCAGGGTGCCTGTAACCGTAATGAACCAGGCGCCCAAGCCTGCCGTCACGCCGAGGCCGGCCGCAATCCAGACGGTCGCCGCCGTCGTCAGCCCCTGAACCTGCATCTGGTCCCGACCGCGGAGGATCGCACCAGCGCCCAGGAAGCCGAGCCCGGTCATGATGCCTTGGACGACGCGGCTGACGGCATCCTGGCCAAAATGCAGTCCCTCATAGACCGAGCCGGACAGGATCACGAGAGCTGCCCCTAGGGCAACGAGACCGAGCGTCCGCATCCCAATCGGCTTGTTGTGGATGTCCCGGTTGATTCCGACCGTCATGCCGGCGATGGCCGCGCCGCACAGGCGCAGCATCATTTCAAATTGGTCGGCATACTCAACCGAGAGCCAGGACAGCCACTCCCGCATCCGGATCAGCCTGCCTTCGCGGTCTTCTTGGCTGGCGCCTTCTTGGCCACCGGCTTCTTGGCGGCCGCCTTTTTTGCCGCCGTCTTGGGAGCGGCTTTCTTCGCGGCAGGTGCCTTGGCGGCCACCTTCTTGGCAGGAGCCTTGCGACCGCGGGCCGCCTTCTTCGACGGGCCGGCGGCGCGACGCACCTTCAGAAGCTCGACCGCCTCGTCCAGCGTCACCGCCTCCTGGGCCATCGTCCGCGGCAGGGTGGCGTTGGTCTCGCCGTCGGTAACGTAGGGGCCGAACCGGCCTGCCTTCACGACGATCGGCTTGCCGGATTCCGGATCGTCGCCCAGCGCACGGCCCGGATCGGCCGCGCCGCGGCGGGCGCCTCCGCCACCGCTCTCCTTCGTGACGATCAGGTCGATCGCCCGGTTGGCCCCGATCTCCAGCACATCGTCGCCGGGCCCGAGATTGGCATAGATCTTGCCGTGCTGAACGTAGGGTCCGTATCGGCCGATGCTCGCCAGGATCGGTTCGCCCGATTCTGGATGTGTCGCCACCTGGCGCGGCAACGCCAGGAGCTTCAAGGCCTTTTCCAGCTCGACCAGAGCCGGAGACAGCCCCTTTGGCAGGGACGAGCGCTTGGGCTTCTCGCCTTCGCCGAGCTGCACGAACGGGCCGAATCGGCCATCGCGCAAGGTAACTTCAAGCCCGGTCTCGGGATCGGTGCCCAGCACTTTCACGCCCGGCTGCCCACCATTCTCCGACGAGCCGTCGCCTTCGCCCTCGACGCCGTTGGCGGCGAGCTGGCGGGTGTACTTGCACTCAGGATAGTTCGAGCAGCCGATGAAGGCGCCGAACTTGCCAAGCTTCAGCGAGAGCTGCCCGGTGCCGCAGGTCGGGCAGGTGCGCGGGTTGGAGCCGTCGCCCTTGTCGGGAAAGATATGCGGCCCGAGAAGCTCGTTGAGGGCGTCAAGCACCTCCGTGGTGCGCAGCTCCTTGGTGCCGCCGATGGCGGCGGAGAAGTCGCGCCAGAAGTCGCGCAGCACCTGCTTCCAGTCGATCTCCGAATTGGAGATCCGGTCGAGCTGCTCCTCCAGATCGGCCGTGAAGTCGTATTCCACGTAGCGGCGGAAGAAGCTCTCCAGGAAGGCCGTGACGATCCGGCCCTTGTCCTCGGGCACGAGCCTCTTCTTCTCGATGCGCACGTATTCCCGGTCGCGCAGGGTCTGGAGCACGGCCGCGTAAGTCGAGGGGCGCCCGATGCCGAGCTCCTCCATGCGCTTCACGAGAGAGGCCTCCGAGTAGCGGGGCGGCGGCTCGGTGAAGTGCTGGGAGGCGTTGATGCGGCGGCGCTCCAGTGGATCTCCGGCCGTCATCGGGGGCAGACGTCCCTCGTCCTCGTCGCCTTCGTCGTCCTTGCTCTCATTGTAGAGGGTGAGGAAGCCGTCGAACTTGATCACCTGGCCGGTGGCGCGAAGGTCGAGCTTGCGCGGACCGACCCGGGCGGCGATCTCGGCCGTGGTCCGCTCGAGTTCGGCCGATTCCATCTGGCTCGCCACGGTGCGGGTCCAGATCAGATCGTAGAGGCGGGCCTGCTCCGGCTCCAGATACTTGGCCACGGCCTTCGGCAGACGGCCCATGTCCGTCGGCCTGATGGCCTCGTGGGCCTCCTGGGCGTTCTTGGCCTTGGTCGTGTACTTGCGGGGCACGGATGGCACGTAGCGGTCGCCGTACTCCTTGCCGATCACCCGGCGGGCGGCCTGCACGGCCTCTGGCGCCATGTCGACGCCATCCGTTCGCATATAGGTGATGAGGCCGACCGTCTCACCGCCGATATCGACGCCCTCGTAGAGACGCTGCGCGATGCGCATGGTCTGGGCCGGGGCGAGGCCGAGCTTGCGCGAGGCCTCCTGCTGCAGGGTCGAGGTGGTGAAGGGCGGATAAGGATGGCGCTTGGCCGGCTTGGCCTCGATGTTGGCCACCGAGAAGGTCGCCAGCTCCAGGTCCTTCTTGAAGGCTTCCGCGTCCTTGCCGTTGCCGATGTCGAGGCGCTGGATCTTCTTGCCGTCGGCGCCGACGAGCCGCGCGTCGAACACCCCGCCGTCTTTCGTGGCGAGCGTGGCGATCAACGACCAGTATTCCCTGGGCTTGAAGGTCTCGATCTCGAGTTCCCGGTCGCAGACCAGGCGCAGAGCCACCGACTGGACGCGGCCGGCCGAGCGGGCGCCCGGCAGCTTGCGCCAGAGAACCGGCGAGAGGGTGAAGCCCACGAGGTAGTCCAGCGCCCGGCGGGCCAGATAGGCGTCGACGAGCGCCTGGTCGATCTCCCGCGGCTGACGCAGGGCGGCCTGAACGGCGTCCTTGGTGATGGCGTTGAAGGTCACCCGCTCGACGGGCAGGTCCTTGAGGACGCGCTTCTCGCGCAGAGCTTCCAGGACGTGCCAGGATATCGCCTCGCCCTCGCGATCCGGGTCGGTGGCCAGGATGAGCTTCTCGGCGCCCTTGATCGCCTTGGCAATATCGGAGACCCGCTTCGAGCCCCGGTCCTCGAGCGTCCAGATCATGCGGAAATCGGCATCCGGGTCGACCGAGCCATCCTTGGCGGGCAGATCGCGGATATGCCCGAAGGAGGCCAGGACCTCGTAATCCTTGCCGAGATATTTGTTGATCGTCTTGGCCTTCGCAGGCGACTCGACGACGAGGACTTTCATGAACGACTTCCTAAAAGCGGGAGCAGGCAGACGCCCTGTCGCCAGGGCCGATGCGCCGGTCAGCCCCGGGCCAGCGCAGGGCGGGATAAGTGGTAGATGATTGCAGACAAGTCAAATCGGACTTGTACGTATGTTTCCTATATGGCCACGAATGCCCGCTCCAGCAAGGGATTCGCCGCTCCTCCGATGTCGTTGGCCCCGATCGTTCGCGACGGGGCGGCCAAGCGGGTGAGGGCATAAGCCTCGACTATCTGGGACGGAGCAGACCGGGTCAGGGCCGCGGCGGCAGCAAGGACGAAAAGCCGCTCGGCCACGAATCTGGCCTTCGCCTCCGGGTCGGTGGATTGCAGGGCCAGGACGATGTCACGGGCCGCATCCGAGGCGCCCGGAAGGTCGCCGGCATCGTTCATCAGGCGCTCCAGCACGGAGGCAGCAACCTCCGGCTCCCGGTTCTCGGCGCGGAGGATATCAAGGGCGATCACGTTGCCCGAGCCTTCCCAGATCGCGTTGACCGGCGCCTCCCGGTAGAGCCGCGACAGGGCGCTCTCCTCCACATAGCCGTTGCCGCCGAGGCACTCCATGGCCTCGTAGAGGAGGCGCGGGGCGGCCTTGCAGATGCCGAACTTGGCCGCCGGGGTCACAACGCGGGCAAAGGCGGCTTCGTGACCATCCGCCTGCTGAAGGTCGAAGCTGCCGGCCGCCCGCAGGGCAAGGGCCGTCATGGCCTCGCTCTCCAGTGCGAGGTCGGCGAGCACCATCCGCATGGCCGGCTGGTCGATAAGCCGCTTCTGGAACACCTTGCGGTGCCGGACGTGATGGGCGGCGAGCGCCAGTCCCATCCGGATGAGCCCGGCCGAGGCCACGGCGCAGTCGAGCCGGGTCAGCTGCACCATCTCGATGATGGTGCGCACCCCGCGACCTTCCTCGCCGATCCGCCAGCCGAAGGCCTCCCGGAACTCGACCTCCGAGGAGGCGTTCGAGCGGTTTCCGAGCTTGTCCTTCAGCCGCTGCAGCCGCAGGGCGTTGAGCGAACCGTCGGGCCTGAAGCGGGGAACGAGGAAGCAGGTGAGCCCGCCGGGCGCCTGGGCGAGCATGAGGAAGGCGTCGCACATGGGGGCCGACATGAACCACTTGTGACCCGTCAGCTCGTATTCGTCCCCAGCCTTGGGCGCAGCCCGAGTCGTGTTCGCCCGGACGTCGGTGCCGCCCTGCTTCTCGGTCATGCCCATGCCGAGCGTGACGGCATCCTTCTCCCAGAAGGGGATGAAGCGGGAATCGTAGACTCGTGAGCGGATTTTCGGCAGCCACTCCGCAAGCCGGTTCGGCGAGGCTGCAAGCGCCCCCACCGAGGCATGGGTCATGGTGATGGGGCAGACATGTCCGCTCTCGACGCCTGCCGCCGTGTAGAGCCGGGCCGCCCTCGCCACGTGGGCGTGGCTGGTCCCGGGCTCGTCCCAGGTCGAGGCGTGAAGGCCATCCTCCATGCTGGCCCGCATGAGCAGATGGTAGGCCGGGTGGAACTCCACCGCGTCGATCCGGTAGCCACGCGAATCGTGCGTGCGCAGCTTGGGCGGGTTCTCATTGGCGAGACGGCCGATATCGAGCCGCTCGGCGGATCCCCAGGTCCCGCCGAATTCAAGGAGCCGTTCTCCCTCGGTGTCGAGGCCACTCGCCTTCAAGGCATCGAGCAGGGGCTGGTTGGCGGCGATCAGGTTCACGTCACTGAAGGGCGGTGGCTGATTGAGAACGTCGTGGGTCTCGAACGCATGCATGGTGATCGCCCCTCGGCACAATCCCTCATGATTCTAGGGTCGAATGGCGTCCGGCGTAGAGACCCTGCTTGCCGCGGTTTCCCGGAGCGCCTATAGCCATCGCTTTAAGATGACTGACGCCCCCCGATCCGTTTTCCCCCACCGGCATCTCCTCGGCATCGAGGGGCTGTCTCCCCTGGATATTCAGGCGCTGCTCGATCTGGCCGACGAACAGGTCGAGGTGAGCCGCCAGATCGAGAAGAGCAAGTCGACCCTCAGGGGCCGGACGCAGATCAACCTGTTCTTCGAGGCCTCCACCCGCACGCAATCCTCCTTCGAGATCGCCGGAAAGCGGTTGGGCGCCGACGTGATGAACATGCAGGTCGCCTCGTCCTCCGTGAAGAAGGGCGAGACCCTGATCGACACGGCCGTGACGCTGAACGCCATGCGGCCCGACATCATCGTGGTGCGCCACCATGCGGCGGGCGCAGTTCACCTGCTGGCCCAGAAGGTCGATTGCGCAGTGGTTAATGCAGGCGACGGCGCCCACGAGCATCCGACGCAAGCACTGCTGGACGCGCTCACGATCCGCCGCAACAAGGGGCGGATCGAAGGCCTGACCGTGGCGATCTGCGGCGACATCCTGCATTCCCGCGTGGCGCGCTCCAACATGATCCTGCTCGCCGCCATGGGCGCGCGGGTGCGCCTCGTGGCTCCCTCGACCCTGCTGCCGCCCGGCATTGCGCGTCTCGGGTTCGAGACCTTCACCAGCATGGAGAAGGGGTTGAAGGATGCCGACATCGTCATGATGCTGCGCCTGCAGCGCGAGCGCATGAACGGCTCGTTCGTGCCCTCTGTGAAGGAATATTTCCGCTTCTACGGCCTCGATCAGGAAAAGCTCGCCTTCGCCAAACCGGACGCGCTCGTGATGCATCCCGGACCCATGAACCGGGGCGTGGAGATCTCGTCGGACGTCGCGGACGGGGCCCAGTCGCTCATCCGTGAACAGGTCGAAATGGGCGTCGCCGTGCGCATGGCGGTGCTGGAGGCTCTGGCGAGCCATCTGCCGAACCGGTGAGGCGCGTCATGAGCAACGGACCCATCCTCTTCAAGAACGCCCGTCTCATCGATCCCGCGAGCGACCGCGAGGAGCGGGGTGGCGTGCTGGTGCGCGACGGCCTCATCCAGGCGGTGGGACCGCAGGTGACCGAGGCTTCCGACGCGCAGGCGATCGATTGCGGCGGCCAAGTGCTGGCCCCGGGCCTCATCGACATGCGCGCCTTCATCGGCGAGCCCGGCGGGCCGTATCGCGAGACGCTGAAGAGCGCCGGCGAGGCCGCCGCCGCTGGCGGCGTCACCACAGTCGTGTCCATGCCCGACACCAGCCCGGCGCTCGACGATCCGGCGGTCATCGACTTCATCGTGCGCCGCGCACGCGACACCTCCATCGTCAACGTCCGCCCCGCCGCCGCCCTGACCAAGGGACTCGAGGGCCGGGAGATGGCCGAGATCGGCCGTCTCAGGGAGGCGGGCGCGATCGCCTTCACGGACGGTGCCCGCTCCGTGACGAACGCCCAGGTGATGCGCCGTGCCCTGACCTACGCGGGCGATTTCGACGCACTCATCATCCATCACGTGGAGGATCCCGACCTTGTCGGGCAGGGGGTCATGAACGAGGGCGAGTTCGCCTCGCGGCTCGGGCTCCCCGGCATTCCGCGGGAGGCCGAGACGGTGATGCTCGAGCGCGACGTCCGGCTCGTGCGCCTCACGGGCGGGCGCTATCACGCGGCGATGATCTCCTGCGCCGATTCGGCCGGGATCGTGCGGAATGCGAAGGACCGGGGGCTGCCGGTGACCTGCGGGGTCTCGATCAACCACTTGGCGCTCAACGAGAACGATATCGGCGATTACCGCACCTTCCTGAAGCTCTCGCCGCCCCTGCGCCACGAGGACGACCGGCAGGCCATGATCGAAGCTCTGGCCGATGGGACCATCGACGTGATCGTTTCCGACCACAATCCACAGGATGTGGAAAACAAGCGGCTGCCCTTCGCCGAGGCCGCCGACGGAGCCGTGGGGCTGGAAACGCTGCTCTCGGCCGCCCTTCGGCTCGTCCATTCAGGTCGCCTTTCCCTGCCGAGACTGCTGCGTGCCATGTCCACGAGGCCCGCTGAGATCCTGGGGCTTCCGGCCGGGCGGCTCGCGGTGGGCGCTCCGGCCGATCTGATCGTCTTCGATCCGGACGCGCCCTACGTGCTGGACAAGCGACAGCTCAGGTCCCTGTCCAAGAACACACCCTTCGACGAGGCACGGCTGGAGGGGCAGGTTTCGACCACGATGGTTGCGGGCAGGGTGGTCTTTCAACGCGATACGATGTAACGAGAAGAGAATGTCCGACGAAGCCAACCTCCTCCACCTGCTGGCCGCCCTGATCTTCGGCTATCTGCTGGGCTCGATCCCATTCGGCCTGATCTTCACCCGCATGGCGGGCTTGGGAGACGTTAGGAAGATCGGCTCCGGGAATATCGGCGCCACGAATGTCCTGCGGACCGGACGCAAGGGCCTCGCGGCCGCGACCCTCGTGGGCGATGCCCTCAAGGGGACGGCGGCGGTGGTCATCGCCGCGCAATGGGGGCCGCAATTCGCCACCGTGGCGGCGCTCGGCGCCTTTCTGGGTCATCTTTTCCCGGTATGGCTCGGGTTCAAGGGCGGCAAGGGCGTGGCGACCTTCATCGGGGTGCTGATCGGGCTTAAGCCGGTCGCGGCGCTCGTCTTCTGCCTGATCTGGCTGGGCGTGGCGTTCGCGTCCAAGTACTCGTCGCTCTCCGCCCTGATCGCCAGCGCGGCGACACCGGTCGTCCTGTGGCTCTTGGGCGAGCCCGGCATGGCCGGCATCGCGGTCATCCTCGTGGCACTGCTTTGGTGGAAGCACAGCCAGAACATCAGCCGCCTTCTGGCCGGGACCGAAGGCAAAATCGGCCAGAAGGGATAAGGCATGATCCTCACGGATGAGCAGCGTCTCGATTGGCTTCGCCTCATCCGCTCAGAGAAGGTCGGCCCCCGCACGTTCCGGGCGCTGGTCAACCAATATGGAGGCGCTGCCGGGGCACTGGAGGCCTTGCCCGACCTCGCCCGTCGCAGCGGACGCCTGATGCTGAAGGTCTGCAGCCGGGCTGAGGCCGAGAAAGAAATGGCCGCCGCGGCGCGTCTTGGCATCCGGTTCATCGCCATGGGCGAGCCCGATTACCCGAAGACCCTTCAGGCCATCGACACCGCACCGCCGCTGATTGCCCTCCGGGGTTCGGCCGAAATTCTGGCCAAACCGTCGGTCGCCATCGTGGGGTCGCGCAACGCGTCCGCGTCAGGGCTGACTTTCGCCGAGCGCCTCGCACGGCAAATCGGCGAAGCCGGCTACGCTGTCGTGTCGGGACTGGCGCGCGGCGTCGACACGAAGGCCCACAAGGCGAGCTTGGCAACCGGCACCGTCGCGGTGTTGGCCGGAGGGCACGACCGGATCTATCCGGTCCAGAATGCACAATTGGTAGAGATCATCGTGGAGCAGGGTGGGGCTGTGCTCTCCGAGATGCCCATGGACTGGGAGCCTCGCGGACGGGACTTTCCGCGCCGGAACCGGATCGTGTCGGGTCTGTCCTACGGCGTGGTGGTCGTCGAGGCGGCGCGGCGCTCGGGTTCTCTCATCACGGCCCGCTTCGCCCTGGAGCAGGGACGCGAGGTCTTTGCCGTGCCGGGTTCCCCCCTCGATCCCCGCGCCGAAGGAACCAACGATCTGATCCGGGACGGTGCAACCCTGTGCGCCGGCGTCGAGCATGTGACGAGCGTCCTGGAGCCGCTGATCGCGTCTGGTCCCCGCCTCGATCAAAGCGCCGAGGAGCCGATCCACATTCTCGGCTCGGAAGAGCTCTGGGACGAACTTGATCTTCCCGACATCCTGCGCGCACCCGTGCGCCCGATCATGCCTGAAGCCGGGGTGGACGAGGATACCGCTGACCGCCAGTCCGATCTTGTGGCGCTCCTCGGCCCTTCGCCAGTGGCGGTCGACGATCTGGTCCGGCAGTCCGGCCAGTCGATCCGCAACGTCCAGATGGCTCTCCTGGAGCTTGAGATCGCAGGACGCCTTGAGCGGCACGGGGGCAACGCGGTCTCGTTGATCACCAATCCTTAACGGTCCTTGGCGGGGGCTTGGAGGGCCCGGACGGCTTCCAACCGTGCCATGTCCAGCAGGTAGGCCAGAAGGTCGAGCTTCGCCTCTCGAGCGAGGGAGGACAACACGGCAGAGAATTCCGAAATGTACTGAGCCGTCTCCATTACCGACGTGTCCAGACGGCCCGCATCGGCTGCCCGGTTCCCGTGCTGTTCATCCGCCAGGGGAGCTTTGAGAGATCGGTGCGGAGGTTTGGACATCGATGCCGACGCTGTCTCTTTGTTTCAATTCCTCTAGATAGCAGCACAACTAAAAATAAGACAAGGCCATTTAGTTAAGCCACAAGTTGTATAATTAGCTGAACACTGAGATCAGAAGTGGCATCGAGATCAGAGCCAACACGGTTTGCAGGGTGAGGATCTCGGCCATGAGACCCGCATTGCCGCCCATCTGGCGTGCCAGCACGAACGCGGCGCTGGCCGAGGGTACGGATGCTGCGACGATCGTCACGGTCAGGTCGTTGCCTTCCACGCCGATGAGACCCGCGTAGGCGACGGCCATCACAGGCATCAGAACGAGCTTGAGACCGGCTGTCAGCAGGTGGGGGACCCCTGGGCGGGCGAGCCTGCGGATGTCAAGACCCGCGCCGACGATCAGCAGACCGGCCGCGAGCGCCGCGCGTCCCATGACGTCGATGTAGGCGGCCAGAGGCTTAGGCAGTGGCGGCGCCAGGACGTTCAGCAATAGGCCGATGGCGCAGGACCAGATGAACGGATTGGTCACGAACGAGCGGAGAATGTCCCATGGACTTTGCTTGGGCCTGCCGGCGAAGCGGATGAAGACGTAGAAGGCCAGCAGGTTGAGGAGCGGCACCATGGCCGCGATGGCGACGGCGATCAGGGCGATCCCCCGCTGGCCATAGAGGCTTCCGGCGACCGCCAGCCCGACGAAGGTGTTCCAGCGGGTTGCTCCCTGGAAGATCGACGTGAAGCTCGGTCCGTCGATCTTGAGTCTGCGTTCGAGGATGGGCCGCAACCCGAGCACCAGCACGGCCATGGTCAGAATGGCGCCGATCAACGCACCGCCGACGCCGAGGACGGGCACCGAGGTCAGATCGGCCCGGGAGAGGGTATCGATGATAAGGGCCGGGAAAAAGATCACATAGGTGACCCGCTCGAGACCAGACCAGTGCTGCTCGCTGACGAAACTCGTCGCCCGGCAGAGCCATCCGGTCGCGATGATCAGGAAGGTGGGGATCAGGCTGGCGAGGATGGCGGACATGGAGAGCCACGGGAGAGGCCGGATCATATGATCCGGAAAAGCGGGGTGTATGAGGCGCTTAAGACGTCCCGAGCCCATCGACAAGCGCCGGATAAGCTTGCATTGGAATTACGCTCTGATGCTCCACTTGTCTTAAATCCGTCCGGACCGAGGCCTTTGATGATCCAGGTGACGAATTCCATCGCCCTCGACGAGGCGGAGCTTCAGGAGAGCTTCATTCGCGCCTCAGGACCAGGAGGCCAGAACGTCAACAAGGTCGAGACGGCCGTCCAGTTGCGATTCGATGTCCGTAACTCCCCTTCGCTGCCGGATTTCGTAAAGGAGAAGCTGGAGCGACTTGCCGGCAGGCGCGTGACGAATGACGGCGTTCTCGTGATCACGGCACAGCGCTTCCGCAGTCAGGACCGCAACCGTGAGGATGCACTCGCGCGCCTGGTCGAACTGATCCGGCAGGCAACGGAGCGCCCCAAGCCGCGCCGGCCCACCCGTCCGACCCTGGCCTCGAAGAAGCGCAGGCTCGAGGCGAAAGGGCGGCGGTCCGAGATCAAGAAAGGGCGCAGCGGCAAGCCGGGCTTCGACTAGAGCAGCAGACCGAAAAATGGACCGACTTTTCGCTGATGCGGCCCGCTGGGCGGGTATGGTGTGCTCGGCGTCATCCCTGAAGGACGATGCCGCCGAACCCGAGGAGGTCGGCGAAGACAGCGAGCACCACGCCCAGGCCGACGAGGCTGAGCCCTGTGAGGAAGAACCGAACCGAGCGGTTGTACCGCTTGAGCTGGAGCGACGACACCAGGAGCAGATCGGCCAGGGCTTTGACCTGAAGGGCCAAGCCCATCGTGATCAGCGCGACCGATACCAAGTCTGAATTGGCCCAATCACCCGGCAGCGCCGACCAGCGACTCAGGAAGCTCAGGGAGAAGCCGACCACCACGCCGATCGCCGTGATCGAGCCGTTGCGGAAGGTGGAATCGACGCGCTGGGGCTCCTCGGCCGGCTTGACCGCATCGTTCGCCATCGTCGGGCTCCGCCTCCGGCAGGTTCCGATGATCCTGCTTCAAGGCGATCCTAGCGCACTTTCCCGCCAGGGTCCTCCCGCGATGGTCGAAAGGGTTCTCAACCGTAGTCGCGGCCCACACCGATCTCGGCCGAGCCGGAGACGGGGATCGTCGTCAGGGCGACGGCGATCTCGAACAGTCCGACGATGACATGGGGCCAGTGCACCTGATCCGCGAAGCCGAAGAGCCAGGGGGAGGCGGCCAGCAGCAGGCCGCCGGCCGCATCGACCCCCAGATGAGCCCGCATGGGGATGAGGCGTCCCAAGGACAGTTCGTAGTCGGTCATGAGGCTCGTGATCAGGATGGCGGCTCCAAGGATCATCGGCACCCATTGGGCCGGCCCGTTGTCGGCGAAGCCCAGCACGAACGGCGCCATGATCAGGGCGAGCCCGGTCAGGTAGTCGATGGCGCCATGGATACGGGTTGGAATGAAGCGCATGAACAATCCTCTTCCGACAGGGCTAGGTAAGGGTGCGCGAGGGCACCAGTCAAAGTCTGCCTGGCGGGCAATGTTCCCGAATGTCCTGCGCTAAGTATATGAGTTAACTTATGTTATTTCTCAGGCGGATAGGCGTGCTCGCGGCCCCTGTAGTCTGAGACCGAGTAGCAGCCCTCAGTGCCCCGGATCGCATCGGGACCGATGACCGCCTTGCCGTGACCGCCCGGAATGTCGAGGATATAGGTCGGCTGGCACAATCCCGAGATCCGCCCGCGCAGACCAGCGACGAGAGCCCGGCCTTCCTCGATCGTCAGGCGGAAGTGGCTCGTCCCGGGAGCAAGGTCCGGATGATGCAGGTAATAAGGCTTCACCCGCGTTTCCACGAAGGCGCGCATGAGGGCCGCGAGCGTGTCGGGATCGTCGTTGACGCCCTTCAGCAGGACGGACTGGCTGATCATGACGATGCCTGAATCGACGAGCCGCGCGCAGGCGGTCCGCGCATCGTCCGTCAACTCGCGCGGATGGTTGGCGTGAAGGGCCACGTAGGCTGTCTTGCCGCTGGCCGTCAGAGCCGCGATCAGGGCATCGTCAATCCGCTCCGGCTCCACCACGGGGACCCGGGTGTGGAAACGAACGATCTTCACGTGATCGATGGCGGCAAGCCGCTCCATGATTTCCGCGAGACGACGAGGCGCGAGAACCAGCGGATCTCCCCCGGTCAGGATTACTTCCCAGATCTCCGGGTGACCGGCGATATAGGCGAAGGCTCTGTCCATGGCGTCCGGCGACAGGGTGCCGAGCCCCTGCGGCCCGACCATCTCGCGGCGGAAGCAGAATCGGCAATAAACCGGGCAGACATGGACGGCCTTGAGCAGGACCCGATCCGGGTAGCGGTGAACGATGCCTTCCACGGGACTGTGCGGGAGATCGCCGATGGGATCGGCGCGCTCTTCCGGCAGGATCGTCAATTCGGCTGCATCCGGCACGAACTGACGGGCGATCGGGTCATTCGGATCGTTCCGGTCGATCAGTCTTGCCATGGCGGGGCTGATCGCGACCGCGTAGCGCTCGGCCACGGCTTCGATCCCCGCGCGCTCTTCGGGCCCGACCAGGCCCGCCTCGCTGAGTTCGACAGGGGTACGGATGGGGCGGATCGCGTTCATTGGCTTGGCTCCGGCACGGGTGCCCAGAGCACCTGGTCGATGCGCGCGGCGCCGGTGGCGAGCATCACAAGGCGGTCGAAGCCGAGCGCGATGCCGCTCGCCTCGGGCATCCGGGCCAGTGCCGCCAGGAAATCTTCGTCCACCGGATAGTTTTCCCCGTAAATCCGCGTCTTTTCCGCCATTTCGGCCTCGAAGCGCCGCCGCTGTTCGGCTGCATCCGTGAGCTCGCCGAAGGCGTTGGCGAGCTCGACCCCGCAGGCATAGAGCTCGAATCGCTCCGCCACTCGCGGGTCGCGGGCAGTCGGCCGGGCGAGGGCCGCTTCCGCGACCGGGTACTCGTCCAGGATCGTGGCGCGACCGAGGCCGAGATTGGGTTCCACCCGTTCCACGATGACGCGACTGAACAGGTCCGACCAGGTGTCGTCCTCGGCCACCCGGATTCGCGCCGCCTCCAGGCTTGCGGCCAGATGGTCCCGATCCGTCGCGCCCTGCGGGTCGATGGAGGCGAGGAGGTCGATTCCGGCAAAGCGGTCGAACGCCTCGGCCACGCTCAGGCGCTCCGGCTCCTTGAACGGATCCGTCTCGCGGCCCCGCCAAGCGAGGCTGCGGGTGCCGGCGGTTTCCGCTGCCAGACGCAGGATCTCGGCGCAGTCTCGCATGAGAGCCTCATAGCTCTCGCCCGCACGGTACCATTCGAGCATGGTGAATTCGGGGTGGTGCAGGGGGCCGCGCTCCCGATTGCGGTAGACATGGGCGAAGCAGGCGATGCGGGTCTCGCCGGCCGCCAGGAGCTTCTTGCAGGCGAATTCCGGCGAGGTATGCAGGTAAAGGGGGGCCCGCGAGCCGTCGAGCCCGACGGCCTCCGTGGCGAAGGCGTGAAGATGCGCCTCGTTGCCAGGAGAGGTCTGGAGCGTGGCCGTATCGACCTCCACGAAGTCCCGTGAGGCGAAGAACGCCCGGAGCCCAGCCTGGATCCGGTTCCTGCTCAAAAGGAAGGGCCGGCGGTCCGCATGGACGTGGGGCGTCCACCAGGGGGAGGGGGAAGGTACGGGTCGATCCATTCCAAAGGGCTCATCAAGGTCGGACTGGCGATTTGCGCGAAGATAGGCTACTGCGGCTCGGAAAACCGTTTTCGGTGCTCCTGAAGGCTCGGCGACCCGACCCTCATGACGCGCCCCTATCTGTCACAAGGAAAGCTTCCCGTGAAGGTCATCGCCTCAACGCTCCGCAAAGGCAACGTCGTCGACATGGACGGCAGGCTCTATGTGGTTCTCACCGCTCAGAACATCCACCCCGGCAAGGGTACGCCGGTCACCCAGCTCGACATGCGCCGCATCTCCGACGGCGTGAAGGTGTCCGAGCGCTACCGTACCACCGAGCAGGTCGAGCGTGCCTTCGTGGAAGACCGCGAGCACACCTTCCTCTACGAGGACGGCGAGGGCTTCCATTTCATGAACCCGGAAACCTACGACCAGGTGACCGTGCCCGAGGACATCATCGGCGACCAGAAGGCCTATCTTCAGGAAGGCATGGCCGTGATGCTCTCGACCCATAACGGCGTGGCAATCGCCATCGAACTGCCGGCCCGCGTCACCCTCGAGATCACCGACACGGAGCCGGTGGTGAAAGGCCAGACCGCGTCGTCGTCCTACAAGCCCGCCATGCTGTCTAACGGCGTGCGCACCCTGGTGCCGCCCCACATCACGGCCGGCAC
Source organism: Microvirga sp. HBU67558 (assembly GCF_018069605.1). Lineage (NCBI taxonomy): Bacteria > Pseudomonadati > Pseudomonadota > Alphaproteobacteria > Hyphomicrobiales > Methylobacteriaceae > Microvirga > Microvirga sp. HBU67558. The sequence goes on from NZ_JAGPUP010000561.1 coordinate 75,809, forward strand.
CCGCGTCGTGATCATGACGGAAGACGGCTCCTACGTGGAGCGTGCGAAGGACTGACGGCCCGAGCCCTCGTCACCGGTCTTGTGCCGGCCTCGAGGGCCGACGGAACAATCAGGTCTTGAAGGGCAGGAGGTTTCGGTGGAAGGCTCGCCGGACGTCCTGCCCTTTTCTCTTATGTCGGAAGCGGATGGTTTCATGACGCGCGGTCTCGCGAACCCCATCAACCCTCTTGTTGCCGATGTCGGCTCTCCTCCGATTCCCGAAGCTCAGGCCTGGACCAAGCGCTATGACGGCTCCCTCGGCCCGCTGATCAACCTCTCGCAGGCCGTTCCGGGCAACCCGCCCCATGCCGATCTGCTCGCCCGGATGGGCGCTGCCGCGGGCTCTGCGGCAGGCTCGCAATATGGTCCGATCAATGGGGATGCGGATCTGCGTCAGGCCTACGCGGCGGATCTGTCCCGCTTGTACGAGGGCCGGATCGGGCCCGAGGACACGGCGGTGACCGCCGGCTGCAACATGGCGTTCTTCGCCGCCATGATGCTGCTCGCGCATCGCGGCGAAGCGGTATTGCTGCCGACGCCCTGGTACTTCAACCACCAGATGACCCTCGACATGCTCGGCATCGAGCCGCGCCCGCTGCCGTGCCGGGCGGACCATGGGTTCGTGCCCCGCGTGGAAGATGCGGAACCTCTGATCGACGAGAAAGTCCGGGCCATCGTTCTCGTCACCCCCAACAATCCCACAGGGGCCGTCTATCCCGCCCACGTGATCGAGGCCTTCGCTCAGCTCTGCGCCAGACGTGGCATTTATCTCGTGATCGACGAGACTTACCGGGACTTCCTGCCGCAGGGCATGAACCGGGCGCACGGTCTGTTCATTGGCGAGGAATGGCGCAAAACGGTTGTTCAGCTCTATTCCTTCTCGAAATCCTACGCGATCCCGGGGCACCGCACCGGAGCCGTCACGGCCGATGCGGCGCTCATCGAGCAGATCGCCAAGATCCTCGACTGCATCCAGATCTGTGCACCTCGAACCGCCCAGGCTGCACTGCCCTGGGCCATCGACGCCTTGCACGACTGGCGCGAGGACAACCGGGCCGAGATCAACCGGCGTGCACAGGTTTTTCAGGAGGCGCTCGCTCCACTGCCGGAATGGACGATCGACTCGGTGGGAGCTTATTTCGCCTATCTGCGCCACCCGTTCCCGCAGGCCAAGGCCCAGCAGGTTGCGGAGAAGCTCGCGACGGAGAGAGGGGTTTTGTGCCTGCCGGGGAGTTATTTCGGGCCCGGGCAGGAAGAGCATCTGCGCGTTGCCATCGCCAATGTCGGGGCCGATGTCTTGAAGGGGCTCACGGAGCGCTTCAAGGGGTTCCGGCTCTGACCGTCCCGGAAGAGGTAGGGTACAATCTGCGGCGCTTGCCCTTGGCAGGACCGCACGGCGATGGTTACTCTCTTGGTCAAATGCGGCGTCCGATCGGGATGCCCGGGGATTCGTTTTGACCGTCAAAGTGGACGCGACAGCAGAACCAGGAGACCGACATGCGGATCCGCTGAACGGGTCCGCAAACGGCGCCTCCTTGGTCGCGGAGCGTCCCGCGCCGACGCGGACGGATCCTCGCCGGCGGTCTTCCAAAAGCTATGCTGCGCTCGATCTCGGCACGAACAACTGCCGCCTTCTCATTGCGGAACCTGCACATTTCGGCTTTCGGGTCGTCGACGCGTTCTCCCGCATCGTCCGGCTCGGCGAAGGTCTCGGCCTCGGCAACCGCCTGAGTGATGACGCGATTGCCCGCACGATCGACGCCCTGCGCGTGTGCCGTGAGAAGATGGCCGCGAAGGACGTCACGCGGACGCGCCTTGTCGCCACGGAGGCCTGTCGTCTCGCCGAGAACGGGCCGTCCTTCATCGGCCGTGTGCGCGACGAACTCGACCTGGAGCTCGAGATCGTCGATCGCAAGACCGAAGCCTATCTGGCCGTGACCGGATGCGCATCCCTGGTCGATCCCAAGGCGCATTCCGTCATCATCTTCGACATCGGTGGTGGGTCGACGGAAATCGCCTGGCTCGACGGGCAGGCGCCGCACGCCTTCGCCGATCCCTGCAAGCGGATCCGCGCCTGGGACTCGCTCCCCGTGGGCGTGGTGACCCTGGCCGAGCGCTGGGGCGGCATCGATGTCACGCCCGAGACCTTCGAGGGAATGGTCGAGGAGGTGTCCGACCTTCTGCTCGATTTCGCCCTTGTGGCAGCACAGGCGGGACGGGCCCGCAATTTCCATCTTCTCGGGACCTCGGGAACCGTCACCACGGTCGGGGGCATTCATTTGGGACTCGCGCGCTACGACCGGCGCCGCGTGGACGGAATGTGGATGCGCAACGGCGAGATCTCGACAGTGATGCAGCGTTTGCTGCATTCGGATTTTACGCAGCGGGCAGAGAATCCCTGCATCGGCAAGGAGCGCGCCGATCTGGTTCTCGCGGGCTGCGCCATATTGGAAGCAATCCGCCGGGCTTTCCCGTCGGAGCGCCTGCGCATTGCGGATCGCGGATTGCGCGAAGGAATCCTGATGAAGATGATGCGAGAGGATTTCGTGTGGCGAGGGGGCCAGCGGTGAGCGCGAAAACGGGATCCGGGGCCCGCAATCTCAAGCAGCGCGTAAAAACCGCCCACAAGCGGACGCTCTCGTCTCAGAAGTGGCTCGAACGCCAGCTCAACGACCCTTATGTCGCGCGCGCCAAGCGCGAAGGTTATCGCTCGCGCGCGGCCTTCAAGCTGCTGGAGATCGACGAGAAGTATCATCTCCTCAAGCCCGGTCAGCGGATCGTCGACCTTGGTGCCGCGCCCGGCGGCTGGTCGCAGATCGCCGCCACGAAGGTCGGCCCGAAGGGCAAGGTGGTCGGCATCGATCTCCTGCCGATCGATCCCATGCCGGGGGTCGAGTTCATCCAGCTCGACTTCCTGGACGAGAGCGCTCCCGGCCGGCTGATCGAGATGCTCGGCGGTCCGGCCGACATCGTCATGTCCGACATGGCGGCCAATACAACCGGCCACAAGAAGACCGATCACCTGCGCATCATCGGCCTGGCGGAGGCCGCGATCTATTTCGCCCGCGAGATCCTGGCGCCGGGCGGCGCCTTCGTGGCCAAGGTGTTCCAGGGGGGCACCGAGAACCAGCTGCTGGCCGATCTCAAGCGCGACTTCGCCGTGGTGCGCCACGTGAAGCCGGCGGCGAGCCGAGCCGACTCGGCGGAACTCTACGTGATGGCGACCGGTTTCCGGGGGCGGGCCGACGAGACACCGGGCGCCTGACGGGGCTCGCCACGAGGCCTGATTTTGCAAAGGACACGACCATGGCAGCGCACCAGATCGGCATCATCGGCCTCGGCAAGATCGCGCAGGATCAGCATCTGCCGGTCATCAAGGCCAACCCGGACTTCGAACTCCTGGCGGTTGCGAGCCAGCGCGGGCTGCAGCCGGACGAGGCGAAATACAGCTTTCAGGATTACCGGGACCTCCTGAAGATCCCCGAGGTGGAGGCGGTGTCGATCTGCACGCCGCCTCAGGTCCGACACCAGATCGCCCGCGAGGCGCTTCTCGCCGGCAAGAGCGTGCTGCTCGAAAAACCGCCGGCCGCCACCTTGAGCGAGCTCGAGGATCTCAAGGAGCTCGCCGCCAAGGTGGGGAAGGTCGTGTTCACCACTTGGCACGCCCAGTACAACAAAGCCGTCGAGGAGGCCAAGAAGGCGCTCGCCGGCTGGACGATCAAGCGCCTTCTGGTGACCTGGAAGGAGGACGTGCGGCACTGGCATCCGGGCCAGCAATGGATCTGGCAGGCGGGCGGCTTCGGCGTGTTCGATCCCGGGATCAACGCGCTCTCCATCGTCACCCGCATCATGCCCGAGCCGGTCTTCATCAAGGCATCGGAACTCGAATTTCCTGCCAACCGCGATGCGCCGATCGCCGCCCATCTGACGTTCTCCATGAGCCACGGACAAGGCGACCTGCAGGCGGTGTTCGACTGGCGCCAGACCGGGCCGCAGACCTGGGACATCGAGGTCGAGACGGAAGCGGGCCTGAACCTCAAACTCAGCCATGGCGGCAGCTGCCTGGAAATCGGCGGCCGGCAGGTGGTGCAGGAGGAGTCCGCGGAATACCAAGGAATCTACCGTCGCTTCGACGAATTGCTGAACGCCCGCCAGTCCGAGGTCGACGACGCTCCGTTCCGCCTCGTGGGCGACGCCTTTATGATCGGCAGGCGGGTTCAGGTCGAGCCGTTCCAGGATTAACTCCACGCCGTCATGGCCGGGCCTGTCCCGGCCATCCCGATGGGAGAAGCGTTGCGCCCTCCCGTAACGGGATCACCGGCACGAGGCCGGTGGTGACGAGGCAGGGAACCGCCCAATCCGAGCCGACGCTGCCGCGGCACCCCTCAAGCCAAAGTCTTCTTCAGGAACCCGATCGTCCGGCTCCAGGCAAGATCGGCGGCCTCCTTGTTGTAGCGGGCAGCGCCGGTGTCGTTGTTGAAGGCGTGGTTGGCGCCCTCGTAGACGTAGATCTCGTAGGTCTTGCCCGCCTGCTTCAGGGCTGCCTCGTAGGCCGGGATGCCGGCATTAATGCGCTCGTCCATCCCGCCGTAATGCAGCATCATGCCGGCATTGATCTTCGGCACGTCCTCCGCCTTGGGCTGCCCGCCGTAATAGGCAACGCCCGCATTGAGGTTCGGCTCGTTCACCGCCAGGTTGTTCACCGCGCCGCCGCCCCAGCAGAAGCCGATGGCTCCGACCTTGCCATTGCCGTCCGGACGTCCTTTCAGGTACGCGACCGCCGCCTTTCCGGAGGCGATCACGTCCGGCTGCTTCAACTGGCCGATCATCTCGCGGCCCTTGTCCTCGTCGGCCGGCGTTCCGCCCATGGGCGACAGATAGTCGAGGCCGAGCGCCACGAAGCCCTGGGTGGCGACGCGACGGGTCACGTCCTTGATGTGAGGGTTGAGGCCGCGGTTCTCATGGATGACGATCACGGTCGGCAGCTTGCCCGCACTGTCCTTCGGCCTGACAAGATAGCCCTTCAGCCCTGGAACGCCGGGGATATCCACGGTCTCCGTGGTGATCCGCGGATCGCTCTCCTCGACGGTCTGGGCCTTCGCGTAATTGCTCTGCAGGACCGACAGGAGGGTCGTCGCGGCGGCGGTGCTGCCGGCCAGCGCTGCGAGCTTGTCGAGAAAGTTGCGGCGGTTCATGCCGCCATGCGTGAAGTCGTCGTAGAGATCGATGATGCGTTGATCCATGCGGGCCTCCCGAAGCACCGGATTGGGCCGGTGCGTTTATTCCCAGCCGGAAGGTAGCGCGGCCTAGCGTCCCGACATACCGTCACCGAGGCCAGTGGAGGCAGGTTTTTCCTTCACAATCCTGTGTCCCGACATCTCGGCGCCGGCCGTCGGCGCGAGGCCGATGAAGACGAAGCCGGCTAGAGCCGACACGGTCGCGACGGCCCAGAACGCCGGGCCGAAATCGGCCGCCGTGATCGTAGCGTCACCGTCGAGGCTGGCCGCCGTCTCCAGCACGAAGGCCCCGAATGCGACGCCGATGCTCAGCGAAACCTGCTGGAGGGCGCTGGACAGGCTCGTGGCATAGCTCATCTCCCGGTTGGAGATCTCCGCATACCCGATGGCGTTGAGGCTGGTGAACTGGAGCGACCGGAAGCAGCCGCCGACCAGCAGGATGATCATGATCAGCCAGTGCGGCGTCTCCGGCGTGAAGAAGCCGTTGGCGGCGACGAAAGCCGCCCCGATGAAGGCGTTGATGATCAGAAGCCGGCGAAATCCCGTCCGCTCCAGGATGCGTTTCGCCATGGTCTTCATGAACAGGGCGCCGACCGCCGCGATGAAGGTGAGCGATCCGGATGCCAGGGGGCTGAGGCCGAAGCCCACCTGGAGCATCAGCGGCAGCAGGAACGGGATCGCCCCGATGCCGACCCGGAACAGGAACCCGCCGACCACGCTGATGCGGAAGGTCGGGATCTTCAGGAGGCCGAGATGCAGCACCGGGTACGGGGTGCGCTTGGCGTGGACGACGTAGAGGACGAGGCAGATCGCGCCGATCACCACACAGCCGGTCGAGATTTCGGCCGGAATGAGATGCCGGCCGCCCGAGGCGAAGCCGAGCATGAGCAGGGCGAACCCGAAGCCTGAGAGCAGGAAGCCGATCACGTCGAGCGGCGGCGTGTCCTCCTCCTTGATGTTCGGCACGTAGATCGTGGCCAGGACGATGCCGAGGATGCCGATCGGGATGTTGATGAAGAAGATCCACCGCCAGTCGAAATAGGTGGTGATGAAGCCGCCGAGCGGCGGGCCCACGATGGGGCCGACGAGGGCTGGGATCGTCAGGGTCGCGAGCGCCTGAACCACCTCGCTACGGGCGACGCTGCGCAGCAGAACGAGGCGCCCCACGGGAACCATCATGGCGCCGCCGGCCCCCTGGACGAACCGGGCGATCACGAACCATTCCAAGGAATTGGCGCCCGCGCAGGCAAGAGAGCCCGCCATGAACACCCCGATGGCCGCGGTGAAGATCGTCCGGGCCCCGTACTTGTCGGCCATCCAGCCGGAGATTGGGATGAAGATCGCAAGGCTCACCAGATAGGAGGTCAGAGCGAGCTTGAGGGCGATCGGGTCCGTCCCCAGGCTCTGCGCGATCATCGGCAGCGACGTGGAGATGACGGTCGAATCCGTGTTCTCCATGAACAGGGCGGTCGCGATGATCAGCGGGAGAAGGCGGGACGGACGCATGACTCGCAGGACTTAGCGTCCGGCAACCCCGTTGCAAAGGGCAAAAAGGCGCAGAGCAGGTCTACGGGGGAAGCGCCTCTTCGACCCTTTGCGAATTGACAAGCCCGTGCTACGGACCCGTGCCAACTCGCCAAAGCGTTATTCTCTCATATCCGCACCCTTGAAGGAGTTGGTCATGGCCTCTGTATTCGCCGATAAGTTCATCGAAGGACTGACCTTCGATGACGTACTCCTCCGGCCAGGCCGCTCCGAAGTCCTGCCCGGCGACGTGGACGTGGCGACCCGGCTGACCCGGACCATCCGCCTGAACATGCCGATCATCGCGTCCGCCATGGACACGGTCACGGAAGCCCGCATGGCCATCGCCATGGCCCAAAACGGCGGCCTCGGCGTAATCCACCGCAACCTGGAGCCGGAAGCCCAGGCCGAGCAGGTCCGCCTGGTCAAGCGCTACGAGTCGGGCATGGTGATGAACCCGATCACGATCCACCCGGACGAGACGCTGGCCGATGCCCTCGCGATGATGAAGCATCACGGCATCTCGGGCATCCCGGTGGTCGAGCGCGGACCGAACGGGACCAAGGGGAAGCTCGTCGGCATCCTGACCAACCGAGACGTGCGTTTCGCCAACAACCCTGGCCAGCCGATCTCCGAGCTGATGACCAAGGACCGCCTGATCACCGTTCGCGAGGGCGTGAGCCAGGATGAGGCGCGCCGCCTCCTGCACCAGTTCCGCATCGAGAAGCTCCTGGTCGTCGACGATCATTACCGCTGCATCGGCCTCATCACCGTGAAGGACATTGAGAAGCAGGTCGCCTATCCGAACGCCGCCAAGGACGCGCAGGGCCGTCTCCTCGTGGCCGCCGCCACCACGACCGGCGAGCAGGGCTTCGAGCGGGCCGAGCGCCTCATCGATGCGGGTTGCGACGTGGTCGTGGTCGACACCGCTCACGGCCATTCCGTCAAGGTGCTGGAGAGCGTCACCCGCGTGAAGAAGCTTTCCAACGCCGTCCAGGTCGTGGCCGGAAACGTCGCGACGCGGGAAGGGGCCCAGGCCCTGATCGACGCCGGCGCCGATGCGATCAAGGTCGGCATCGGGCCTGGCTCCATCTGCACCACCCGGATCGTGGCGGGCGTCGGTGTGCCCCAGCTCACTGCCATCATGGAGGCGGTCGAGGCGGCGTCCCAGGCGGATGTTCCGGTGATCGCCGACGGCGGCATCAAGTTCTCGGGCGACCTCGCCAAGGCGCTCGCAGCCGGCGCCTCCTGCGCCATGGTTGGCTCGCTGCTCGCCGGCACAGACGAGACCCCCGGCGAGGTGTTCCTCTACCAGGGCCGCTCCTACAAGTCCTACCGCGGCATGGGGTCGGTCGGAGCCATGGCCCGCGGCTCAGCGGACCGCTACTTCCAGGCCGAAGTGCGCGATACCCTCAAGCTCGTTCCGGAGGGCATCGAGGGCCAGGTGGCCTACAAGGGCCCGGTCTCGGCGGTGCTGCACCAGCTTACCGGCGGCCTGCGCGCTTCCATGGGCTATGTCGGGGCCGCGACCCTGCCGGAGTTCCAGGAGAAGGCCCGCTTCATCCGCATCACGAGCGCGGGCTTGCGCGAGAGCCACGTTCACGACGTGACGATTACGCGGGAAAGCCCTAATTACCCGACTCGCAGCTAAGCTTCAGTCGAGTGAGTGTCCATGAGCATCAGTTCCGTCATCCTGCCCGTCCTCGTCCAGGTCGGGCTCACCTTCCTGCTCCTTCTTTGGCTCGGACGGTCCCGGGTCGGGCATCTGCGCTCCGGGGAGGTGCAGGTGAAGGACATCGCTCTGGGCGAGCGCAACTGGCCGAGCCGTATCCTGCAGATCCAGAACTCGTATCACAACCAGTTCGAGCTTCCGGTCCTGTTCTACGTGCTGGTGACGCTGGCGCTCATCACCCGCAAGGCCGACATGCTGTTCGTGGTCATGTCCTGGATGTTCGTGACGAGCCGTCTGGTTCACGCGGCCATCCACACGACGTCGAACAAACTCTCCCATCGGTTCATGGCCTTCGTAGTCGGCGTGCTGATCCTCGCCGCCATGTGGGTCATCTTCGGCATCCGCATCTTCGCGGCGGAAGCCGGCATTTGAACGAGCGGACGGGATGGGCGCAACGCCCATCCCGCTGATCGTATCAGTACTTCCGGCCGCTCTCGAGCTGGGTCTTGGCGTCCATCGCCTTGGCGGGAGGCGGGGTGAGATCGGCGGCCGGGGCCGTTGCGCAGGCGGCGATCGTCAGGGTCAGGCCGGCGGCGATCAGGCCGCGGGTCAGTCGGGTCAACATCGAGAGTGGCTCCAAATAGGAATCGTGCGGAATGCACGCATCCTCACCATCTACTCTCGATGGAGACGAAAAATAGGTAACAATGTGTCGTTTATACGGCCAAGCTTGGATGTGCTCTTTCGATGACACCAGCCGCCCGCATCTCCGCCGCCATCGAGGTTCTGGCCGATATCGAGGCCCGTCGCCGGCCGGCTACGGACGCCCTCAAGGATTGGGGCCTGTCCCATCGCTTCGCCGGCTCCAAGGACCGGGCCGCCATCGCGAGCCTCGTCTACGATGCCTTGCGCCGGAAGGCCTCCGCGGCTTGGATCATGGGAGAGACGACGCCCCGGGCCATCGTCCTCGGCATGTTGAGGCTTCAGCGCGGCCTTGATCCCGCGGCCGTGGCGGCTCTGTGTTCCGGCGAGCGTTTCGCCCCCGAACCCTTGACCGCCGATGAGAGCGTCAGACTCGAAAGCGCCGACCTCGGCGGTGCGCCGGCCGCTGTGGCGGGCGACTTCCCGGACTGGATCGAGCTCTCGCTGCAGCGCGTGTTCGGGGAGGACCTCATATCCGAGATGAGGGCGCTCACCGCCCGGGCCCCACTCGATCTGCGGGTGAACACCTTGAAGGTCTCCTCCCGGGAGGAGGCGCACGACGCCCTCCCGCATCTCGGCGCCGTCGAGACCCCGCTCTCGCCCCTGGGCCTGCGCATCGCACCGGGCGAGGACGGGCGCGGCCCCGCCGTGCAGTCCGAACCGGAGTTCCTGAAGGGCTGGATCGAGATCCAGGACGAGGGCTCGCAACTCGTCGCGCTGCTCGCAGGAGTCAAGCCCGGCGAGCAGGTGGTCGATCTCTGCGCCGGTGGCGGCGGCAAGACCCTGGCGCTCGCGGCCATGATGGAGAACCACGGCCAGATCTACGCCACCGACAACGATGCCCGCCGTCTCGCGCCGATCCACGACCGGCTCGCCCGTGCGGGTGTCCGCAACGTGCAGGTCCGTACCCCGCGACCCAAGGCCGATGCGGTGACCGATCTCGACGGGAAGATCGACTGCGTGGTGGTGGACGCGCCCTGCACAGGCGTCGGCACTTGGCGGCGCAACCCCGATGCCAAATGGCGCCTGCGCCCCGGCAGCCTGGATGTGCGGCGCAAGGAGCAGGAAGCGGTCCTCGACCGGGCGGCACGGCTCGTCAGGCCCGGCGGACGCATCGTCTACATCACCTGCTCGATCCTGCCGGAGGAGAACGACGATGCCCTGGCGGCGTTCATGGAGCGCCACGACGGGTTCACGCCTCTGCCGCTGACCAAGATCCTGGACGCCTCGCGGCTCGGCCATATCGAGAAGGCCGTGCGCGCGACCGCCCATGGGCTCCAGCTGACGCCGCTCAGGACCGGGACGGACGGCTTCTATGCTGCGATCCTGGTGCGAAACCCATGAAAAGCCTCATATTTGAATTGTCGTCACGACCCGGAAAGCCGTAAGAACCCGCCATGACCCAGACCCACGACAAGATCCTCATCGTCGATTTCGGCTCCCAGGTGACCCAGCTCATCGCACGGCGCGTGCGCGAGGATGGTGTCTACTCGGAGGTGGTGCCGTTCCAGAAGGCCGCCGAGGCGATCCGGACCATGAAGCCGAAGGGCGTGATCCTCTCGGGCGGACCGGAATCGGTCACGTCGGACATGTCGCCCCGGGCCCCTCAGGAGCTGTTCGACACCGACCTTCCGGTTTTCGGCATCTGCTATGGCCAGCAGACCATGGCGGCGCAGCTCGGCGGCGAGGTCGAGAGCGGGCACCATTCAGAATTCGGCCGCGCCGAGGTCGAGGTGCTCACCGAGAGCCCGCTGTTCCAGGGTGTGTGGCAGGTCGGCAAGAAATATCCTGTCTGGATGAGCCACGGCGACCGGGTCACCAAGCTTCCCGAAGGCTTCGAGGTCCTGGCGGCCTCCGAGAACGCACCTTTCGCGGTTGTGGCCGACGAGGGGCACAGGTTCTACGGCGTCCAGTTCCATCCCGAGGTGGTGCATACGCCCCAGGGAGCCCAGCTCATCCGCAACTTCGTGCGCGACATCGCGGGCTGCAAGGGCGACTGGACCATGAAGGCTTTCCGCGAGGAAGCCATTGAGCGCATCCGGGCGCAGGTCGGCACCGGCCGGGTAATCTGCGGCCTGTCCGGGGGCGTCGATTCCGCCGTCGCGGCGGTGCTGATCCACGAGGCCATCGGCGACCAGCTCACCTGCGTATTCGTCGATCACGGCCTGCTGCGCGCGTCGGAAGCCGAGCAGGTGGTGACGCTCTTCCGCGACCACTACAACATCCCGCTCGTCCACGTGCAGGCACAGGATCTCTTCATCGGAGCCCTGGAAGGTGTGTCGGACCCCGAGGTCAAGCGCAAGACCATCGGCCGGCTCTTCATCGACGTGTTCGACGAGGAGGCGAAGAAGATCGGGGGAGCCGACTTCCTGGCGCAGGGCACGCTCTACCCGGACGTGATCGAGAGCGTATCCTTCACCGGCGGCCCCTCGGTCACGATCAAGAGCCACCACAATGTCGGCGGCCTGCCCGAGCGCATGAAGATGAAGCTCGTGGAGCCGCTGCGCGAACTGTTCAAGGACGAGGTGAGGGTGCTCGGCCGCGAGCTCGGCCTGCCCGACGCCTTCGTGGGCCGGCACCCGTTCCCGGGTCCGGGCCTTGCCATCCGGGTTCCCGGCGAGATCACCCGTGAGAAGCTCGACATCCTGCGCAAGGCCGATGCGATCTATCTCGAAGAAATCCGCAATGCCGGCCTCTACGACCAGATCTGGCAAGCCTTCGCGGTGCTGCTGCCGGTGAAGACCGTGGGTGTCATGGGTGATGCGCGTACCTATGACCACGTCTGCGCGCTGCGCGCCGTCACATCCATCGACGGCATGACGGCGGATTTCTACCCGTTCGACATGGGCTTCCTCGGCCGGGTCGCGACCCGGATCATCAACGAGGTAAAGGGCATCAACCGCGTCACCTACGACATCACCTCGAAGCCGCCCGGCACCATCGAGTGGGAGTGAGCCGATGGCGACGACCCTTTACGGCATCAGGAACTGCGACACGGTGAAGAAGGCGCGCGCTTGGCTCGAGGGCAGAGGCTTGCCTTACGCCTTCCACGACTACAAGGCGGAAGGCATCGACCGGGCACGGCTCGAATCCTGGGTGTCCCAGGTGGGCTGGGAGTCGCTTCTCAACCGGGCCGGCACCACGTTCCGCAAGCTCCCGGAGTCCGACAAGGCGAACCTCGAACGGACCAAGGCGATCGCGCTCATGCTCGACCAGCCATCGATGATCAAGCGCCCGGTGCTCGACCATGGCGGGCGGGTCGTCGTCGGCTTCAAGCCGGAACTCTACGCGGAACAGATCGGGTAGCGGCGTTCCTGAGGGAGGTGTCATGATCCGAAGGCGCGGGAAGAGGATCGCGGCGGCCGTGCTTCTAGGGGCCGCCTGGGCCGGTCCTGCCCTGGCCGAGAGCGCCGGATGTTTCCACTTCGGCTACGATCTCAAGGACCTCGAGGCGAACCGGGACGTCTACCTCGGGCGGATCAACACTCTCGCGCCGCGAGTGAATTTCGTGAAGCGTGACGTGTTTCAGAAGGGCTGCCCCAGCAGCAGCGCCGCCTGCAGGGACAAGCCCTACCTCGTTCCCGGCGACGAGGTGGTGATCTCGGGCGGCAACGGCGATTTTCTGTGCGCCAGCTATGCCGGCCGGAACGGCGCCGTGACCGACGGCTGGCTGCCGCGCGCTGCGGTGTCGGTCGTGCCGGGGGAACCCGTCGCAGCGCCACAGGGCTGGCTTGGAACATGGCAGAGCGGACCCGAGCAGACGATCGCGATCGGATCAGGCGCGCAAGGGACGCTGACGATCAAGGGTAATGCCACCTGGGGAGCGTCCGATCCCGGCCGAGTCGCGCGCGGCGCCGTCAATATCGGTGAACTCGACGGGGAGGCGCCGGTGCGCGGCCCGATCCTCTCCTTCGGCATGGGAGAGGACGGCCCCCTGCCATACGACGAAGCCGACGAAGCGGATTGCCGGGTCCAGCTTCTCCGTCTCGGCTCCTACCTGCTCGTGAGGGACAACGCCATGTGCGGCGGCCACAACGTCACCTTCACGGGGATCTACCGGCGGCAGTAGCCGAGCGGCCCACACCGGCGATGCTCACCCCCTGAAGAACAGCAGCGTCAGGAGCAGGAAAGTCGGAATCAGGATGGCGCCCGACCAGAGCAGATAACCGAAGAAGCTTGGCATCTTTACCCCGCCTTCTCGGGCGATCGCATAGACCATGAAGTTGGGCGCATTACCGATATAGGAGTTCGCGCCCATGAACACCGCACCGGCCGAGATTGCCGAGAGCGTCAGCGCCCCAGTGGTCATGAGCCGCTGGGGATCGCCGCCGGCCAGTTCGAAGAACACCAGATAGGTCGGGGCATTGTCCAGGAACGAAGAGAGTCCGCCGGACAGCCAGAAATAAGCAGCGTTGTTGGCGCTGCCGTCCGGGTTGGTCACGAGCGCGACGAGTGGTGCGAAAGCCCCATTCGCGCCGGCCTTGAGCATGGCGAGCACCGGAATGATCGCGATGAAGATGCCGGCGAAGAGCTTTGCCACCTCCAGGATCGGCCCCCAGGAGAAGCCGTTCTCGATCCGGTTCGCCTTCGACGTCGTCTTCAGGGAGATGACCGTCACGACGACCATGATGAGGTCGCGCAGGGCATTGGCGAACTCGATCTCCACGCCGAGCACGGTCGTGCGGCCGAGGTCGGCGGTGGCGCTCATCAGGATCGCCGCAATGATAATGAAAATCAGGAGGAAGTTGATGCCGCCCGTGACCCGTACGGGATTGTCCGGCGTCGGATCGGGGCGGACGCGGCCTTCCTTTCGATAGACCACGAGATCGATCACGAAGAACAGGGCGAGGAGGAAGAGGCTGGCGAACAGGGTCTCCGGCAGCAGGTGCCTGGTGGTCCAGAAGAAGTCGACCCCGCGCAGGAAACCCAGGAACAGCGGCGGGTCGCCGAGCGGCGTGAGCGAGCCGCCGATGTTCGACACCAGGAAGATGAAGAACACGATCACGTGGACGTTGTGCCGTCGGTCGTCGTTGGCGCGCATGATCGGGCGGATCATCACCATGGAGGCGCCGGTCGTGCCGATGAAGCTCGCCAGAACGGTGCCAAGGCCCAGGAGCATCGTGTTGGTGCCCGGTGCCCCGTGGATGTTGCCGCGCACGAGAATGCCGCCCGCGACCGTGAACAGCGCCAGCAGGAGGAGGATGAAGGGAATGTACTCGAGCAGGGCCGTGTGGGCGAGGGCGTGGATTGCCGCCGTGGGCCCGAAGACCATCCCCATGGGGATCAGCACCAGGAGGCCCCAGGCGGCAGCGATCTTGCCTTGGTGGTGTTCCCAGACATGGGGTGCGAGAAGCGGAAACAGCGCGATGGAGAGAAGGATGCCGGCGAAAGGCAGTGCCCAGGCGAAGCCGAGGCTCGCCCCGTTGAACTCGGCCGCAAAGGCCGCCTGTGGCAGGAGGGTGAACACGCCGGTCAGCGCCAGGCTCGTGGTGCGAAGCATATCCTCGGTTTCCCCTCAAGCGCCGCTTGGACCGGCGTGTTTCTTCTCGGCCGCGCCGTGGTTTTATGGGACGGGCGAACGGTCCGCAACGGTTTGCCCGCTACCAAAAAGGCGGGCTTCGGAGCCCGCCTTTGTTGTTTGAACGAAGCGCCCGTTATTGGATCTTCGGCGGCTCGTCGAAGTTCAGGCCGGGCAGGCCGCCTGGTTCGCTTCCGGGAGCGCCGAGGCCTGGGACCAGGAGCTCGTCGAGCTTCTGCTGCACCGCCGCCGGATCGACCGCGGGACCGGCCGCCTTGTAGTGCGTGACGAGGCCCGGAAAGGCGATCACGATAGCCACCATGATCAGCTGGATGACCACGAAGGGAACGGCGCCCCAGTAGATCTGACCCGTGGTCACGGGATCCATCTTCCGCCCCGTCACGCGGTCGATATACGGCACCTTCGGAGCCACCGATCGCAGGAAGAAGAGCGCGAAGCCGAACGGCGGATGCATGAACGAAGTCTGCATGTTCACGGCCAGGATGACGCCGAACCAGATCAGGTCGATCCCGAGCTTGTCGGCCGCGGGCCCGAGAAGCGGGATGATGATGAAGGCGAGCTCGAAGTAGTCGAGGAAGAAGGCCAGGAAGAACACCAGCACGTTCACGAAGACCAGGAAGCCGACCTGACCGCCCGGCAGCGAGGTGAGCAGGTGCTCGACCCAGATGTGGCCGTTCACGCCATAGAAGGTGAGCGAGAACACGCGCGCACCGATCAGGATGAACAGCACGAAGGCCGAGAGCTTCGCGGTGGCCTCCGTGGCCTGACGGACCAGAGTCCAGTTGAAGCGGGCAGGGTTGTTGTCGAGCTTGCGCTTGACGGCGGCCAGGATCACCGAGCCCAGAGCGCCCATGGCGCCGCCTTCGGTCGGTGTCGCAAGGCCGATGAAGATGGTGCCCAGCACCAGGAAGATGAGCAGGAGCGGGGGCACCATCACGAAGGTGACCTGCTGGGCCATGTTCGACATGAGGCGAAGGCCGGTGAAGCGCTCGACGATGCCGACGATCAGCGCATAGATCACACCAGCCAGAATCATTTCGAAGGTCAGGGCGAGGTTTTCATGGCCCTGACTGTGGAGATAGGCGTAAATGCCTGCCAGAAGGGCCGCGAGGACGATAGAAACCACGATCCTCTTGGCGCCCAGCATCCTGTTCATGAGGGCGCAGATCAGCGCCACGACAGTGGCCACGCAGATCGTCAGGATCACGAAGTCGGCGCCGGCCTTGGTTCCGGTCTGCGACAGGACGTAATAGCCGACGAGCCCCGAGAACACGACCAGGATACCCAGCTGCCACACACCGCGCGCACCATCGGGCTCGCGGTAGCCGATCGCCTCCGGGGGCAGGCCCGGGGCTGATTTCGGGTACACGATCGACATGAACATGACGTATCCGGCGTATAGCGCAGTCAGGATCAGGCCGGGCAGGAACGCGCCCTCGTACATGTCGCCCACCGAGCGACCGAGCTGGTCGGCCATGACGATCAGCACCAGCGATGGCGGGATGATCTGGGCGAGGGTACCGGAAGCCGCGATCACGCCCGAGGCAAGACGGCGGTCATAGCCGTAGCGCAGCATGATCGGCAGGGAGATCAGGCCCATCGAGATCACCGAGGCCGCGACGACGCCCGTGGTGGCGGCCAGAAGCGCACCCACGAAGATCACCGCATAGGCGAGCCCGCCGCGCACGGGGCCGAAAAGCTGGCCGATCGTGTCGAGCAGGTCCTCCGCCATGCCGGACCGTTCGAGCACCAATCCCATGAAGGTGAAGAACGGGATCGCCAGCAGCACCTCGTTGGACATGGTGCCGAAGATGCGGTCGGGCAGCGCCTGGAGGAGCGGCCAGGACAGGGTGATGGTCTCCGGGGCGTAGGGCGCGAGCTCGACGGCGATGAAGAAGAACAAAAGGCCGTTCGCCGCAAGGGCGAAAGCGACCGGATAGCCGAGCAGGAGGAAGACCACGAGCGCCGCGAACATGATCGGCGCGAGGTTCTGGGCAATCAATGCAGCCATTGACGGGAACTCCGGAAAACTGTGACTTGGCGCCTGAAGATCAGCTCACGCCGTCGCCGGGCGGCGTGCCGCCCTTGCCGGGCGTATTGACGGTGCCGATTTCCTGAATCAGGCGCTCGGCCTCCGCTTCGGCACTGTGATGGCCGGCGCTGTCGTGCTCGTCCACGAGCTCGCCCCTCATGATCGCCACCCGCTTGATCAGCTCGCTCATCCATTGGAAGAACATCGAGATGAAGCCGAGCAGGATGAGCCCCTTGGCCGGCCAGATCAGCAGGCCGCCGGCATTGGACGAGACCTCGCCGGAGCGGTAGGAATTCAGAAAGAACGGGGTGCACAGCCAGAGCAGCAGCGCCACGAAGGGAAACAGGAAGAACAGGTGCCCGAAGATGTCGATCCCGTCGCGGGCGCGCTTGGAGAGCCGGCTCGAGACGATGTCGATGCGGATGTGCTCGTTCGCCTTCAGGGTCCAGGCCGCGCAGAGCATGAACACGGCGCCGAACAGGTACCATTGCAGTTCGAGCCAGGCGTTGGACGAGACGCCGAAGATGCGTCGGATGATGGCATTGATCGCGGAAACCAGGACGGCCGCCACGATGGCCCAGGCGGCGATCTTGCCGACGCGCTCGTTGATCGAGTCGATGACACGGGATAGCCCAAGAAGTGCCGTCACCTGTCTCCCCCTTGAAATCTGTTGAGATATTGCGGCCTAGCTATCGGACTTGGGGCGGCGTCGCTAGTGCCGATTTAGTCTAAAGCAAGGTTTGACGCGTCCGTAGCGGAGAAATTTTCAGGCTGCAAGCGGCCACCTTGTTAAAAGTTTAGGCAGTCCAAGGGTTTGATGACGATAGGAAACTTGCGGGTTCCCCTGCCGGGCTTTTCGTCCCATGGCGGTCGTCCCGTGCCTTCGGCTTGGTTTTCCCTGACTGGAATGGCTATAAGTTCCTAGAACCCGGAGACCTCCTGTGACGCTGCTGATCCTTGGCCTTGTGATCTTTCTTGGCATGCACGCCTTCAGCATGGCACGAGGCGCGCGGGCTGCCCTGATCGCCAGGATCGGGGAGGGCCCGTACAAGGGCCTCTACTCCCTCGTTTCCCTGGCCGGGATCGTGCTGATCTCGGTTGGCTATGGTCAATATCGCGCGGGCGGGTACGTCCCGGTCTGGGATCCGCCGGTCTGGACCCGCCATCTCGCCCTGCTCCTTGTCTGGGTGGCCTTCGTCTGCTTCGTCGCGGCCTATCTCCCGGGGCGCATCAAGCGGGGACTGAAGCATCCCATGCTCGTGGGCGTGAAAATCTGGGCTCTGGCGCATCTTCTCGCCAACGGGGATCTCGGGTCGATCCTGCTCTTCGGCTCCATCCTGGCCTGGGCAGTGCTGGCCCGCATCAGCGTCAAGCGCCGGGATGTGGCGGCCCAGCACGGAGGCACGGCGACCCCGGCCGGATGGCGCAACGACGTTCTGGCGGTGGTGATCGGCACGGCGGTGTATCTGGCGTTCGTGTTCTGGCTCCATCCCTGGCTGATCGGGGTTCCGGTCCTGCCCATGCGGGCATGAAGCCTCTCGCCTTGTGCGACCGTCTATGTTAGGCGACCTCCTTCGATTGCAGGAGGCGGCTGCCCGAGCCGCATGAGAGACACGATGGCCCCGAACGACGAGTTCATTCGCGAAGTCGATGAGGAATACCGCCGCGACCGGATCGCCCAGATCTGGCAGCGCTACAACGGAATCATCATCGCGGTCGTGGTTTTGATCGTGGCGGGCGTCGGTGGCTGGCGCTTCTGGCAGCACACGCAGGAAACCCGCGCCCAGGAAGCGGCCGTGCGCTACGAGGAGGCCCTGCGCCTCTCGTCGGAGGACAAGGGACAGGAATCCCAGGCCGCCTTCGAGAACGTCGTGAAGGAAGACGGCGCGACCGGCTACGCCATGCTGGCCCGCTTCCGCTTGGCTGCCGAGCTGGGGCAGCAGAACGCCGAGAACGGCGCCTCCGCGTTCGACGCGCTCGCCAACGAGGCGTCCGTTCCGCCGCTGTGGAAGGATCTTGCGCGCCTGCGCGCCGCATGGCTACGCATCGACAGCGCCGAACCGGCGCGCCTGCGTCAGGCGGTGGAGCCGCTGGCGGCTCCGTCCAACGCCTGGCGTCATTCGGCCAGGGAACTCTTGGGATTATCCGGTCTTAAGGCCGGTGATATGGATTATGCGGGTCGATGGTTCGACCAGATCGCCGCCGATCGCGAGACGCCCTCTTCCCTGAGACAGCGGCTCGCAGTCTACACCGCCCTCGTGGCGGGCGGTCCGGTCCAGGCGACCCAGTAAGACCAGCAGGATAGGACAGGACATGACGGCGACCGTCGCCATTGTCGGGCGGCCGAATGTCGGCAAATCGACTCTCTTCAACCGGCTTGTCGGCAAGAAGCTGGCGCTCGTGGACGATCGGCCGGGCGTGACCCGCGACCGGCGCGAGGGCGAGGCCAAGCTCGGCGATCTGGAGTTCCGCATCATCGACACGGCGGGCCTCGAAGAGGCCACCGAGGAATCGCTCCTGGGCCGCATGCGTGCGCAGACCGAGGCGGCCATTGCCGATGCCGACGTCATTCTCTTCGTGATCGATGCCCGGGCGGGCATTCTTCCGGCCGACCGGCCGTTCGCCGAAATGGTCCGCCGCTCCGGCAAGCCCGTGATCCTCATTGCCAACAAGGCCGAGGGCTCGGGCGGCATGGCGGGCGCTTACGAGGCGTTCGGACTGGGGCTCGGGGAGCCTGTTCCCCTGTCCGCCGAGCACGGCGAAGGCATGGCCGACCTGTTCGAGGCCCTGATGCCTCACTTCCCCCACCCGGACGACGCCGAGGAGGAGGACGACCCTAACAAGCCGCTCCAGGTCGCCATCGTGGGCCGGCCGAATGCCGGGAAATCGACCCTCATCAACCGGATGGTCGGCGAGGAACGCCTGCTCACCGGCCCAGAGGCCGGCATCACCCGCGATTCAATATCCCTGGACTGGGAATGGCGCGGGCGTCCGATCAAGCTGTTCGACACGGCGGGCCTGAGGAAGCGCGCCCGGGTCGAGGACAAGCTCGAGAAGCTGTCCGTGGCCGATGCGCTGCGCGCCGTTCGCTTCGCTGAGGTCGTGGTCGTTCTGCTCGACGCCACGATCCCGTTCGAGAAACAGGACCTCTCCATTGTCGACTTGGTGGAGCAGGAGGGCCGCGCCCTCGTGATCGGCCTCAACAAGTGGGATCTCGTCGCCGACCAGCAGGGTCTCCTGAAGGATTTAAAGGAGAAGGCCACGCGCCTCCTGCCGCAGGTGCGCGGCGCGCCCGTGGTGCCGCTCTCGGGGCTGGCCGGCAGCGGCATCGATCCGTTGATGAAGGCAGTCCTCCAGGTCTACCAGACATGGAACACGCGCATTTCGACCGCGCGGCTCAACCAGTGGCTCGGCGAGGCTCTGGAAGCCAACCCGCCCCCCGCTGTGTCGGGTCGTCGCATCAAGATCCGCTACATGACCCAGGTGAAATCGCGGCCGCCCCATTTCGCCGTCTTCGGCAACCAGCTCGACGCCCTGCCGAAGAGCTACACCCGATACCTGGTCAACGGCCTGCGCGAGGCCTTCGAACTGCCGGGAACGCCGATCCGCGTCTCGCTGCGCATGGGACAGAACCCATTCGACAAGGAGCGGAAGTAGGCCAGGCTCAATTCCTGGCCGCTTTGACGTGGGGCTGCGGCAACGTCACGACGTTCGCGGAGATCAGCGGCACGAATTCCTTGATAGGCGCCGGCCGGCCGAACAGGTAGCCCTGCGCCTCGGCGCATCCCTCCAGACCGAGAAAGCGCAGCTCTTCCGCAGTCTCGACGCCTTCGGCGATCACGGGGAGGCCCAGGCCGCGCCCGAGGCCGAGCACGGCACGCACGATGGCGGCCGCCTGTGGGTTCGCGTGGACGGCCTGGATGAACGATCTGTCGATCTTGATCTTGTCGAACGGGAAGGCGCGCAGATTCGAAAGCGACGAATAGCCCGTCCCGAAATCGTCCATGGCGATGTTGACGCCGATGGCTTTCAGCCGCTGAAGCGAGTGGAGCGCCCGGTTGGGATCCCGGACCAGGGCCGTCTCTGTGATCTCGATTTCGAGGCGATGCGGCGGCAGCTTCGTCTCGCCCAGGGTCGCCTCGATGAACTCGACGAAGCCGTCGCTGGTCAGCTGAAGGGCCGAGACGTTGACCGCGATGGTCAGGGGACGCATCCAGGTGGCGGCCTCGCGGCAGGCCTCGCGCATCACCCATTCGCCGAGCTTGAGGATCAAGCCACTCTCCTCGGCGATCGGAATGAAGAGGGCAGGCGGAACATTGCCGCGCGCGGGATGGTTCCACCGCAGCAGAACCTCGAAGCCGTTCACCTCGCCCGTCTCGACCTGGGCCTGCGGCTGGTAGGCCAGGCTCAGTTCGTTGTTCGCGATGGCGCCGCGCAGATCATGCTCGATACTGCGACGCTCCCGGATCTGGGCCCCCATGGCGGCCTCGAAGAAGCGATAGGTTCCCTTGCCCTCGGTCTTGGCACGGTAGAGGGCGGCGTCGGCACTGGAGAGGAGCTCCGTGCGGTCCTTGCCGTCCGACGGATAAAGGGCGACACCGATGCTGACGGAGACGAGGCCTGCGGGAATGCCGTCCTGCTCCCATGCGAGGCTTTTCAGCAGGGTGTCGGCGAGCTGACCCACCTGAGCCGGATCGGTCACGAGGGGAGCGATGATGGCGAATTCGTCGCCGCCGAGACGGGCGAGCATCTGACCCTCGCCGAGAACCGATGAGAAGTGCTTTGCGATGTCCTGAAGCACGCGGTCGCCGGCGGCATGGCCGTAGATATCGTTCACCTCCTTGAAGCCGTCGAGGTCGAGACACAGCAGGGCGAGCTGCCGGCGCGCTCTGCGATGGAAGCGGATCTCGCGGTCGAGACGATGGTCGAAGCTGGCCCGGTTGCCGAGGCCGGTGAGGGGATCATGATGGGCAAGATAGCGGATCTGGGCTTCCGCGTCCCGACGGTCGCGGAGATCCCGGAACGCCACGACGTTGTGGGGCGCGCCGTTGTAGCTGATCTGCCGGGCGATCAGTTCGACGGGCATCAGAGCGCCGTCCGCATTCCGCAGTTCGGTCTCGATGGCGCGGCCGAGGAACGTGAAGAGCGTGTCGCGCTTGGCGGCATCGGGCACCCATTCCGACAGGTCCCGGCCGGCGATCTGCTCGGCTGTCAGGCCCGTCAACCGCGCGAAGCTCTGGTTGACCGTCACGATGACGTCGCCCGCACAGACGACGAGGCCTTCCACCGCAGCGTCGGTCAGATCCCGCATTCTCTCGATCTCCAGGGAGGCGCGCCTGCGATCCCGGATATCGAGGCTCAGCGCGACGACCGCGATGAGGAGAATGGCGAGGCTGACGAGCGCCACCCCGGCCGCCAGCCACCCCGCATGGATCGAAGAGGATGACAAAGCGATGGATGGATCCGGCGTGATGGCGACCGCCCCCATGGCGGTGAAATGGTGGCTGCAGATCGCAAGCGTGAGCAGCAGCGCGCCCGACAGCTTCGCGCGCAGCACCGTGCTGTCGAGCGCTACGGACAACGCGGCGGCGCCGATCGCAGCCCCGAGCCCGATCGACGCCGCCACCAGCCAATGGTTCCATGTGATCGTACCCGCGACCTCGAAGGCCGCCATGCCCGTGTAGTGCATGACCGCGATGCCCCCGCCGACAATCGCCCCGCCGATCCAGGGAGCCGCGACGAGGCCGGGCCGGAGAGCTGCACCGAATCCGATGCCGGTCAGCAGAACCGCCGCTATCAGCGAAACCACGGTCAGGACGACGTTGTATGCGGTCGGCACGGACGGAGAGAAGGCGAGCATCGCGATGAAATGCGTGGCCCAGATGCCGAACCCCGTCGAAGCCGCCGCGATGCAGAGCCAGGATGCGCGGTTGCCCCGATCCGCGCGGCGCACGTGATGCAGCAGGTTGACCGCCGTCAGTGAGGCGAGCGCACAGACCAGGGCCGCCAAGGCGACGAGCCGGAGATCGTGGTCGGAAACGATGCAGTCATAGACGGTCAGCATAACGGGCCTTCGCTGGCGATCCGCTGCGGCAACATCCCCGCCGAAAAGCCTGTCGGAATACGATCGATTGAAAGAAGGCATCCGGTCTTTCACCGGGATGGCGGGGCGGCATCATGCCTATGGACCGGCCTCACAGAGAGGCGCCAATCCGCCATGGACTTCGGGACAATTTCCCGCTCGGTAAAATGAGCCATCACCCCGCCAAGTCAACGAGCCGGTAGGCTCCGTCCTTGGCTATCGATGGTCAGGGTTAACGCCCGATGTCTCGACCCTCCCGATAGCCCGGTTCATCGTCAAGGGAAGTTCGATGTGAACCTCCAATCCACCCGGTTCGAAGGAGAGCCGCACCGTCGCCCGGCACTGGGCCTGAAGGACACGTTCGAGCAGGGTGAAGCCGAAACCGTGATGGGCGGGAGGCTCCACGGGAGGGCCGTTCCGTTCGACCCACGTGAGACGGAGCGCCCGCATACCATCGGTGGTTCCGACGTCCCACCTCACCGCGACGCAGCCCTTGCGGACCGAAAGCGCGCCATAGCGCGCCGCATTGGTCGCCAGCTCGTGCAGTGCCATGCTCAGGGGGATCGCCAGGTCAGCCGTGAGGTTGACCTCCGGCCCCTCCAGGATGAAGCGCCGATGCCGTCTTTCCTCGAACGGCCGGAGCTCGCAGAGCAGCATGTCGCGCAGGAGCGCGGTCTGCCAGTAATCTTCCGTCAGCAGGGACTGGGTCCTGGCGAGTGCCGCAATCCTTGACGAGAACGTGTGATTGAACTGCCTGACATTCGTCGCGCTGCGCGCCGTCGCGCTGGCGAGGGCCTCGACGACCGCGAGCGTATTGCGCACTCGGTGATGAAGTTCGCGCACCAGCAGGGCTTGCCGCTGCTCGAACCGCTTCCGCTGGTCGATGTCCTGGATCACCCGCACGCTGTACTGAAATTGTCCATGCTCGCCGAAGACGGCCGTCGACGAGACGTGAAGCCAGACATTCGTGCCGTCCTTGCGGATGCAGCGCCGCTCCAACGTATAGGTCTTCAGCTCGCCTGCGATCTGCCGGTCATATAGGGCCTTCTCGGCCTCAACCCCGTCCGACGGGACGAGATCGAAGAGGGTCATGACCAGCAGTTCGTCTCGGGAATAGCCGGTAATCGACGACAGGCCCTTGTTGACCGTCAGAAAGCGCCCGGCCGCGTCCGTCTCGCCGATGCCCACGCTCGCATGCTCATGGGTGGCCCAGAGGCGTTCGCGGCTTTCGCGCTCGGCGCGCTTTCGAACGGAATTTTCCGCCGCCACGGAAGTGATCTGCGACAGCTGGACGAGAATCGCCTCATCATCGGCCGTGAAGTCGCCGTATTCCTTGTCCGACAGCATGAGCACACCGAGCATTCCGCCCGACGCTGCGGGAATGGGCACGGCGATCAGCCCCTCGGTCATGAGGAGATCGGCCTCCGCGTTCCGCACGCCCTGGAGTTCCGGATAGTGGGACAGCTCCTCCGCGCTCATGCGCAGAGGTCGCTTCGTCTGGACCACATGCGTGTAGATGCCGACGCCGCTCTCCGCGAGCGCGGAGCTCGAGAATGCACGATACTTGTCCGAGACCGAAACGATGATCGGATTCTCGGGCCAGAGAACGTACGGGATCGTATGGGTCGAGGCCCAATGTGCGCCGATGATCCGCCGCGCCTCCTCCGTAGCATCCCGAAAAATTGTCGCCGGCAGCTCCTCCGAGGCGATCCGCGCACAGGCAGCCGCCAGAGATCTCAGCTGCTCCTGATGCCGGTGCGCCCGAGCCAGAAGGGCCTGACGTTCCTGCTCGACCAGAATGCGGTCCGTGATGTCGTGATGGGCCACGACCGCATAGACCACGCCGTCGTGGACGAGGCGGGAGGCCTGAAGTTTGAACCAGCGCGTCTCGGTGGGCGAGTGGCAGGGATATTCGAGCGAGAATGTGCTCTTCCCGGCGAGCACGGACCTGATCCCGGCCGCGGCCGCCCGGGCGCAGGGACCGTCCGCCCCGACGGCACGGTCGCATATATCGAGATAGTTGACGCCGTCCCCTATGGCTGCCGGAGCTCCGTTCGCCTCGCCGAAACGGTGCCACGCCCGGTTGACCGCAATGATGGTGCCGGTCGGATCGAGCACCACCACGGGCCCCGTGATGGCGTCCAGGATGCTCTGAGCCGGGGGGACGGCGATTATTCCATTCTGCTCCGACAGCCGGCTCATCGCACTTCATCTGTGAAGACGGGTTGGAACAGGGAGGAAACGGCCAATCCGGCGTCCGGTTCATTCGGGGTTGATTTGAATGTCGGTTCGATTCCCGTCTCGGCCCGCCGGGCGCTGCGGCCGACCCGCGATAAGCTCGGCCGTTAGGGTGGGAACTGACCCGATGCGGCGCGCGCTTGATTGAACGAGGCGCGCTTCTTGTGCCTCGTCGGAGGTCAGATACGCCGAAACCCTTGCCACGCAAGGGTTTCCTTGGAATAATTTCGTCCACGGATGGCTTTCGAGGCCGGGACGCGCCCATTTGGGAAAAGGTCCAGCCCGGGAGGGGACACCGATGGGCGAGGTGCTGGCGCATCGCAGGCTGTCGGAGCTGATCGGGTCAATCTACGATTGCGCCCTCGATCCCGGCCGCTGGGAGGGAACTCTGGCGGATGTCGCCGAGACCTTCGATTGCGCGGTCGTATCCCTGACCCTGAACGATCTTCACAACAACCGTTTCCTCATCAACAAGGCCTCTGGCTGGGAGCCGGCCCTGTTGCGCCTGAAATCGGAACGTCATGTGCCCGAGATCAATGCCCGGCTCACCGAGTGGCTCGCCCAGCAATCCTCCATCGACGAGATGTTCGTGACCTCGGCCCATCTCTCGCCCGACTACATCCAGGCCTCGCCCTATGTGGAGGAGTGCCTGAAGCCCCAGGGGATCGTGGACATCATGCACATGTTCCTGATGCACACGCGGCGGCAGTTCGCCGAGATCGGTCTGGGGCGCCACGCCCGGCAGGGAGTTATCACGGCGCGGGAACTGGAGCTGGGTCGCCTGCTTCTGCCTCACCTGCGCAAAGCCGTGACGATCAGCGATATCCTGGATGTGAGCTCCATCGAGCAGGCTCACATGGCCGAGGCGCTCGACGCACTCCGGTGTGGTGTCGTGCTCACCGACGAGCGCGCCGGAATCCTGCACGCGAACCGGTCCGCCGAGCGGATGATGAGCAAGGGGGCTCCCATCCGCAGCGTCCGCCGTGTCCTGGCGGCAGGCACGTCCGCCGCCAGCCGAGAACTGCGCAGGGCGATTCTGCATGCTGCCCGCAACGAAACGCATTCGGGTGAGGGCAATGCCGCGATCCGCCTCAACGACGCCGACGAGCCGCCGGCCTATGCGCACGTGCTCCCCATGGTGACGGGAGACCTGCGGACGCGGCTTCAGCCCAACGCGGTCGCGGCGATCTTCGTCGGCGCCACCGACGAGCAGACCGGCATCGGCCTGCTGGCCAAGGCCTACAACCTGACCGCCGCGGAGGTGAGGATTCTGGAAAGCCTCATGGCGGGACACACCCTGGCCGAGACCGCGCAGCATTTTGGCATCGCCAGGTCGACCGCCAAGACCCATCTGGACCACATCTTCGCCAAGACGGGCGTGTCCCGGCAGACCGAGCTGGTCCGGTTGACCATGCAGCTGACCCAGCCGGTCCACGGCCCCTTCGACATGGCCCATCCCTGGCCGCATCAGTTCGGCCCTCCGAGCTAGATCCTCATCTCCCAGGCATTCGCCGCCATCAGCACGCCGAGAGCACCGAGAATCAGGCCCGACGCCTTGTTGATGAAATTGAGGACCGTCACGTTCAGTTTCGAGCGCAGGGCCGCGACGCTGCCGCTCACGATCAGCCACCAGGTGACCGACGCCGCGAAGACCCCGGCGATCATCGTGGAGGCGGCGGTAGGCGCGGGCGACGCGACGGCCGGCAGGACCGCCGCAAGGAGAGCCGGCGTCAGCGGGTTGAGCAGCGCGCAGGCGACGGCGCTGCAATAGGACGAGAGGGCCCCCTGGTCCTGCGCGATGGATCCGGCCAACGATACCGTCCGCCGCAGCACGCGGGCGCTGAACCAGAAGAGAAGGCAGGCCGAAACGGCGCAAAGGAACGCCTGGCTCTCGCCCAGGACCGGGGAGATCGCCGGTCCGACGCCCAGGATCGCGCAGGTCGTGTAGATCACCAGGACCGTCGCGGCCCCGAGCCCCGTGGCGAAGCCCGTCACGGCTCCGTAGATCAGGGCCCGCTGGATACAGAGCACGCTCATCGGGCCGATCGGCACCGTGATGACGAATCCCACTGTCGCTCCGGAGAGAAATGCCGATGTGCCCGTCATGATCGCGCCTCGCCATGTCGTGTCGAGGCGGATGGTCGTCCCGGTGCGGGCCGGTGGACGCACCGCCTCATTCAGGAGAAGCGAGGGTAACGTGGCAAGACCGTGCGCCGCGTCCACCGTTTGGTGGAGACGGGGCCATTCGGGCCGGGGCCAGGATGCGGTCGTCGGGCTTGCCTCGTCCGGCTCTCAACCGTTTCGGCGAGTCGAATGTTCGGGCGGGTCAGGCCGGCGGCTGCGGCTCGATGATCTTCCCGTCCTGCGTGAAGTCGTAGATCTTGCCGGTCTCGGTCCAGGACGGCAGGGCGAGCTTGACGATGTGAGGAGCGAGATCGTCCGGCGTCTTCAGGGTCAGCGGATCCTCGCCGGGCATGGCCGTGCGGCGCATGGCGGTGCGCAGCGGGCCCGGATTGAGCAGCATGGCCTTGACCGGGGTCGTGGCGGTTTCCGCCGCATAGGTGCGCACCAGCGCCTCGAGGGCCGCCTTCGAGACCGAATAGACGCCCCAATAGGCGTTGTGCTTGTGAGCGGCCCCGGAGGTGATGAAGATCGCGCGGCCGGCGTCGGACTTACGAAGAAGCGGGTCGAGGGAGCGGATCAGGCGGTAATTGGCCGTCACGTTGACGGCCATCACCTCGTCCCAGACCGGCTGGTCGATGTGGGTGATGGGGGCCAGTTCGCCGAGCTGGCCCGCATTGCCGAGCAGGATATCGAGCTTGCCCCAGCGCTCGTAGATGGCGGCCCCAAGGCGGTCGAGGGCGTCGAGGTCCTTCAGGTTGACCGGCACGAGGGTGGCCGACGAGCCCTTGGCTCGGATCTCGTCGTCGAGGGATTCGAGCGCGCCCTGGGTTCGGGCCAGCGCGATCACGTGCGCGCCGGCCTCCGCGAGCGCGAGCGCCGCCGCGCGGCCGATGCCGCGCGAGGCGCCGGTGACGACCGCGACGCGGTCCTGAAGAGGCTTGTCCATGGAATTGCTCAGTCGGCTTCGGCGAGAACGGCGAGACGGCGCGGGGTCGCGACGGTGAGGTCGGTCAGCGGCGTCGGGTAATCGCCCGTGAAGCAATGGTCGGTGAATTGCGGCTGCGCCGGGTTTCGCCCCGTCTCGCCCATGGCCCGGTAGACGCCCTCGATGGACAGGAAGGCCAGCGAATCCGCCCCGATATACTGGCGCATCTGCTCCAGGTCGTGGGTGGCGGCGAGCAGCTTTTCCTTCTCCGGCGTATCGATGCCGTAGAAGTCGGGATGGGTGATCGGCGGGCTCGAGATGCGGAAATGCACTTCCTTGGCCCCCGCCTCTCGCATCATGCGGACGATCTTCACCGAGGTCGTGCCGCGCACGAGGCTGTCGTCGACGAGCACGATGCGCTTGCCGGCGATCGCCGAGCGGTTGGCCGAGTGCTTCATGCGCACGCCGAGCTCGCGGACGGACTGGGTCGGCTGGATGAAGGTGCGGCCCACGTAATGGTTGCGGATGATGCCGAGCTCGTAGGGCAGGCCGCAGGTCTGGGCGAAGCCCAGAGCGGCCGGCACGCCGGAATCAGGCACCGGGATCACCACGTCGGCATCGGCGGGCGATTCGAGCGCGAGCTCGCGGCCCATGCCCTTGCGGACCTCGTAGACGCTGCGGCCATTCACGACCGAGTCGGGACGGGCGAAATAGATGTACTCGAAGATGTCGGGGCGGGACGGCTGCTCCGGCACGAAACGGAAGGACTCGAGGCCCTCGTCCGAGATGACCACGCATTCGCCGTTCTCGACGTCGCGGATGAAGCGGGCCCCAATGATGTCCAGCGCGCAGGTCTCGGAAGCCAGGATGTAGCGGCCGTCGAGCTCGCCCAGCACCAGCGGGCGGATGCCGAGCGGATCGCGGGCGCCGATCAGCTTCTTGTTGGTGAGCGCCACGAGGGCATAGGCCCCCTCGAGCTTCTGGATCGCCTCGACGAAGCGATCGACCACCCGGTCCTTGCGGCTGCGTGCCACGAGGTGGACGATCACCTCCGTGTCCGTGGTGGACTGGCAGATGGCACCGTCGCGGATGAGATTGCGGCGCAGCGTCAGGCCGTTGGTCAGGTTGCCGTTATGGGCCACCGCGAAACCGCCGCCGTCGAGCTCGGCGAACAGCGGCTGCACGTTGCGCAGGACCGTCTCGCCGGTGGTCGAGTAGCGGGTATGGCCGATGGCGGAGAGGCCTTCCAGGCGCTCGATCGTCGCCCGGTCGGAGAAGTTGTCGCCCACGAGGCCGAGCTTGCGCTCGGAATGGAAGACCGAGCCGTCATAGGACACGATGCCCGCCGCCTCTTGGCCGCGGTGCTGCAGAGCATGGAGGCCGAGCGCCGTGATGGCGGCCGCGTCTGGGTGTCCGTAGATGCCGAAGACGCCGCATTCTTCGCGCAGGGTATCGCCGTCGAGGTCGAGGTTCACCTGCTTCGGGGTGACCTGCCACGTCTCTGACAAAGCAGACATCGATCAAATCCTTGGGATTCGCGCCCCCACCGGCGCCGCCCTTATGTAGTCGGCATCAGGCCAAACGCCAATGGCCAATCTGACGCTGGCGGAAACGTGATCCGGCCTGCCAGGGCATCGTGCGGACCCGCGTCAGTGAGGTCTTGACCCGGTTTTCGCCGACGCGGCCCTCCGGGTCGACGCTCAACGATGCGCCGCCTCGGAGCGGAGCATCGGATCCGATGCCCTAGCTGCGCCGCTGAGGGGCGGGCGGAGCCGGCGGGGCTGCCGGGGTGGCCGGTCGCTGCGGATCCGGCTCGGCCGGCTCGGCTTCCGTCGGCGCCTCCTTGTTGCGCAGGCGCTGGAGCAGGGCTTCGGCGTTTTCCGGCAGCATGGCGATGATGTTGTCGCGGGTGTTCTCCATGGCCGGCCGGGTCCGGGAGGAGGCCGCCCATTCGGGCTCCTTGCCCTGGAGCAGCCAGCCCAGGAAGGCCCATCCGATCACGCAGATGAGGAAGCCGCGGGCCGCCCCGAAGAACAGCCCGAGCGTCCGGTCGAGAGCGCCGATGCGGGAATCGAGGATCAGATCGGAGACCTGCACGGTAATGATCGACACGATGATCAGGGTGACGACGAAGATGCCCCCGATGGCGGCCACGAGCGCCACCGTGTTGCTGCTGATATATTGCTGCGCGATCGGCAGAGCCGTCGGATGCAGGTACCAGGCCGCGGCCGCCGCGACGACCCAGGCAACGATCGCGAGCACTTCGCGGGTGAAGCCGCGCACGGCAGCAAGGAGGGCCGAGATCAGAACGATACCGATGACGACGAGGTCCAGAACGGAAACGGGCATGGGCCGGGCCTACGCAATAGAACAGGAATGGAGCCGCCTTCGCGGGTTCGGAGCCTTGGCTCTATAGCGTTAAGAAAGGCTTTCGTCACCCTTGGAACGCGCGGCTTGTGCGAAGAGACGTGGGAGCCGGGCTGGATCAGGAAACCTGTACGATCAGCTTGCCGAAATTCCTACCTTCGAGCATTCCGATGAAGGCCTCGGGCGCGCTGGCGAGACCATCGACGATGTCCTCCTGATACTTGATCCGGCCCTCGGCGACCCATCGTGCCATCTCCCGATAAAAGTCCGGGCGCTGCGCATGAAACTCGCGCTGGATGAATCCGCGGATCGTCAGGCTCTTGGTGAGCACGTCGCGCATCAAGACCGGCAGACGGTCGGGCCCCTCGAACGGGCCGGTGCTGTTGTACTGCGCCACGAGCCCGCAGACTGGAATGCGCGCGAACGTGTTCAGCAGGGGAAACACTGCTTCCCACACCCTCCCGCCGACATTCTCGAAATAAACGTCGATTCCGTTAGGGCAGGCGGCGCGCAAATCTTCCGCGAAGGTCGGGGAATGGTGATCGAGGGCGACGTCGAAGCCGAAGACATCCCGCACCAGCGCGCATTTGTCCGGTCCACCGGCGATCCCTACCGCACGGGC
This sequence comes from Microvirga sp. HBU67558, assembly GCF_018069605.1. Taxonomy (NCBI): domain Bacteria; kingdom Pseudomonadati; phylum Pseudomonadota; class Alphaproteobacteria; order Hyphomicrobiales; family Methylobacteriaceae; genus Microvirga; species Microvirga sp. HBU67558. Next base: position 106,912 of record NZ_JAGPUP010000561.1, read on the forward strand.
GCCCTTGATACGCGCGATCTGGCCGACCGCCGATCCGACGGGGCCGCTCGCCGCGGCCACCACGACGGTCTCGCCCGGCTTGGGCTGCCCGAGGGTGAGCAGCCCGGCATAGGCGGTGAACCCCGGCATCCCGAGCACCCCCAAGGCGGTCGTGACGGGCGCCTGCTGCGGATCCAGCTTGCGCAGGTCGGCACCATCGGACAGGGCGTAGGACTGCCAGCCCGAATAGGACAGGACCCAGTCACCCGCGGCGTAGTCAGGATGCCGGCTCTCCAGCACCTCGGCCACGGTGCCGCCCTCCATGACCTGCCCGATTTCCACCGAGGCGGCATAGGATTTCGCGGCGCTCATCCGGCCCCGCATGTAGGGGTCGAGGGAGAGATAGCGGATCCTGAGCAGGACCTGTCCCTCGCCGGGGCTCGGGACAGGCGTTCGCACGAACTCGAAATGATCGGGCGAAGGGCGTCCGGTCGGACGGGAGGCGAGAAGGACTTGGAGATTCTGCTCTGTCACGGTGAGACTCCTGCGGCGGGCCGGCTCGGGTGACCGTCTGCCATGGCGCGGGGACAACGGGCCCCATAACGGATGGGGTCCCTGTCTCGTTCGTCAAGCCTTCGGAGCCTCTTCGATGCGGGTCTCCAACATGAAAAGCTCCGGCGGAGACCGCCGGAGCCCGGACTTGGAACGCTTTCGGGTCTCAGATGAACAGAATGTCGCTGAAGGCGAGGGCGGCGCCGGGTTTCAGCTTGAGAATCTCGATCGGCTTGGCGCTGCCGGAACCATCGACATCGAGATACACGGTCCCGCTCTTCTTGCTGTAGACGAGATAGTCGTTTCCGTCCTTGGACGCGGTCCCGACGGTGAAGAACTTCTTCTCCAGCTTGCCTTCCTTGAAGACCTTGTCGAGCCCGACCGAGGATTTCTTGTCGGGCCTGCCCTTCTTGGCCAAGTCGAGGACATCGCTCTTCGACGCCTTGACCTTGAAGGTCTTCAGGGCATCGAGATCGAACAGGATCTTGTCCTGTCCGGACTTGAAGTCCTGAATCTGGTCGAAATGGCCCTTCTTGAAAGGGGCATCGAACACGAACGTGTCCGCGCCGTCGCCGCCGAAGAGGAAGTCCTTGCCGGCGCCACCATTGAGGGTGTCGTCGCCGGCAAATCCCTTGAGCCTGTCGTTGCCGGACAGGCCGTTGATGATATCGGCTTCGGCGCTTCCATAGAGCTTGCTGTCGTTGCCGTTGGTGCCGGTCACGATTTCCGCACCGTTGGTCACGTTGACCGTAACCGAAACGGGATCCACCGTTGTCGGCGTGACGGTGCTCGTGCTTGTCGCCGTGATCGCGAGCATGAACACGTTCTGGCTCGCCTCGTAATCGAAAAGACCCGGCGTCTTCACGCGCAGTTCGCTGCCGACGATCTCGAACCGGTCGTCGAGGTCGTCGGAGAGAGCGAACGTGAAGGTTTCAGCCGATGCGCCGCCGTTGACGGTGAGTGTTGCAATGACTTGGCCGGCCTGCGGGTTCTCCGGCACTTCCAGAATGGGCGAAATGACAATGGTAGCCATGGATTTCCTGTAAAATGGCTCGCGAACTGGTCCGATACTTCTTTCGGGGTACCTTGAACGGGCACCGAGAAGCCACTTTCCTGGACTGGTTCTAAGGTGTCAATGCGGCCGAAAGGTCTAGTCTCCTGCTCGCTCGGACGCAGGCGTAAAGGCCTTCTGGCGGTCAACTGCCATGCACACCCTGAACCCGCTGATTTTGTAGATGCATGCAGTGGGGCAGGACCGACGTTTCCCCCTGCGTTTGACTTGCGCGGTGATGGCACAAAGGCACCGGAAATTATGGGATTGTTTCCTTCTTGCGCGCCTCCTCCGCAGCCACCAACCCTGACCGCGCCGGCGCGGCCCGCTTCGCCGCAGCGGGCCAGTCCGGATGGGTAATGATCCTGCGATGGGGACAGCACTAGAGCTTCGGCAGACCCGGCGATGTGCAGGGCGCCAGCGGCCGAGGGCGACGCGGCGATTGTCTCAGATGAACAGGAAGTCGTCGGCACCGAGCATCGTGCCCGGCTTCACCTTCAGAAGTTCGATGCCTTTGGCTTTGCCGGAGCCGTCCACATCCAGGTAAACAATGCCGCTCTTCCTGTTGTAGAAGACGTAATCGTTGGAGCCATCGGGGCTGTCCCCTAGCTTCGTGCCGACGTCGAAGAACTTCTTTTGAAGCTTCTGGCCTTTCGTGAAGATCTTGTCGAAGCCGACGTCCTTCTTGCCGCGCTTGTCGTCAGAGCCATTTTTCGGGAGCCCGTCGCTCGTCTTGGCCCCCTTCGCCTTGAATGCTTTCAAAGCCGAAAGGCTGATCTGGATGCTATCATCGGCGGAGTTGAAATCCGCGATGTGATCGAAATGCCCTTTCTTCAAGGGAGTATCGAAGACGAATACGTCGTGGCCGTCGCCGCCGTAGAGCTTGTCCTTGCCGGCGCCGCCGTTGAGCGTGTCGTCACCGGCGAAGCCGTAGAGTGTGTCGTTGCTCGACAGGCCTGTGATCAGGTCCGCTCCCGCGGTGCCCAGGAAACCGTCGCGCGCTGGCGCGGCGTTCCGGATGTCGATCGCATCGGACACGCCGACGATCAGTTTGGTCGTGTAGGTGTTCCCGTCGGAATCTTTGACCTCAACCTCGATCTGGTGCGACTTTGCCGTCGAGTAGTCGAGCAGAGAGCCGTCCTTTACGACAAGATTGCCGTCCTTGATAGCGAAGCGTCCGCCGGCGTCGTCCGTCAGGGTATAGGTGAAGGTGTCGTCGTCATCGGGATCGAATGCCCAAAGGGAACCGATCACGGTGCCAGTCTACGCATGCTCGACCACGGAACTGTCCGACAGGATGATCTCGGTCGGAGCCGTATTGTCCGTCACCGACACCGTGAGGGTCGTCGTCGCGACGACGGTGCCGAGATCTCCCGTCGCGGCAATCTTGAACGTGAACCGGTTGAGGGCATCGTTCTCGTAATCGAAGAGGCTGCTGCCGTCGCCGCTGACGTTGTTCCTGACGACCAGCACCCAGTTCAGGATGCCTTCCTGGGACATTGGCTTGATTTCGAAGCGGCCGCTGCCCGGATCGATCAATCTGAAGGTGGCGTTCTCGCTGGCACCCTCTCCGGTAATGCCGATGAAGCCCACGATCGTGCCGACCTGGGGATTCTCGATGACCGTCGAGTTCGAAAGAAAAACCGTCGCCATGTTGCCTCCAGGAACCCGGGCCCATCACCATGTTCGCCGATGAGATCATCCGGCAGGTCCAATGAGAAATGATACATCATTGCGTTATGTGATCAAGTCGGCCGGTTTGCCTAAGACAGTTGTCTGGGGACGGGTAATCAGGAGGCCTTGCGCCTGCGCGCCGCGATGCCTGCGACTAGGTCGGTGATATGCCCGATCGAGGATGCCGCGAGAGGCAGTCTTTCCGGCTTGCCTTTCTCGAGACGCGGCGCCGGGGCAACCGCGCCCGAGAACCCGAGCTTCGCCGCCTCCTTGAGCCGCGCCTGTTCCTGGGCGACTGGCCGGATGGCCCCGGAGAGGCCCATTTCGCCGAAAAAGACCGTGTCGGGCGGGAGCGGATTGCCGGAGAGCGATGAAACCAGTGCCGCTGCGGCTGCAAGGTCCGCGGCAGGCTCGGTGATGCGCAGGCCCCCGGCGACGTTGAGATAGACGTCGTGCATGCCGAGCTTCAGGCCGCCATGCGCCTCCAGCACGGCGAGAACCATGGACAGGCGGCTCTGGTCCCAGCCGACCACGGCGCGACGCGGGGTGCCGAGCGACGACGGGGCCACGAGGGCCTGGATCTCCACGAGGAGCGGGCGGGTACCTTCCATGCCGGCAAAGACCGCCGTTCCCGGCGTGGCCATGTCGCGGCCGGCCAAGAACAGCTCGGACGGGTTGGAAACCTCGCGCAGGCCCTGGTCGGACATCTCGAAGACGCCGATCTCGTCCGTGGGGCCGAAGCGGTTCTTCACCGCGCGCAGGATCCGGAAATGGTGGCCCGTGTCGCCCTCGAACGACACCACCGCGTCGACCATGTGCTCGACCACGCGGGGACCGGCGATCTGCCCGTCCTTGGTTACGTGGCCGACCAGGATGACGGCGGTTCCGGTGGTCTTGGCGAAGCGAATCAGCGCCTGAGCGGAGCCGCGCACCTGGGTGACCGTGCCGGGTGCCGACTCGACCGTCTCGGTCCACATGGTCTGGATCGAGTCGATGATGGCCAGCGCCGGCGGACGCCCCTGGCTCAAGGTGGCGATGATGTCCTCGACATTGGTCTCGGAGGCGAGCTCGACCGGCGAATGGCCGAGGCCGAGGCGCTCGGCCCGCAGCCGCACCTGCGCGACCGCCTCCTCGCCCGAGATGTACGCGACCCGTTCGCCCCGGTTGGCCAGCGCGGCGGAAGCCTGCATGAGGAGGGTCGACTTGCCGATGCCCGGATCGCCGCCGAGCAGGATGATCGAGCCATGCACGAAGCCACCGCCGGTGACCCGGTCGAGCTCGGCGATGCCGGAGGGCGTGCGCGGCGCCTCCTTGGTCTCTCCCGAAAGGCCCTCGAGCGGAAAGATGCGGCCCTTGGCGCGCGACGGACGGGTCGAGACCGGGCCTGCCATCGGGGACGCGGAGCCTGCCTCCTCGGCGATGGTGTTCCAGCCGCCGCAGGCCTCGCACTTGCCTTTCCAGCGGTTGTAGACCGCGCCGCATTCCTGGCACACGAAGGAGGGGTGACGCTTGGCCATCAGCCCTGGCCTCCATGGTAGGCGCGGGCGTAGCGGGACCCGAGACCGGTCAGGATCTCATACCCTATGGTGCCGGCCCGGCGGCCGACCTCGTCGACGGTGAGATCGCCTCCGATCAGGGTCACGGTGTCGCCGCGCCGGATCTCGTTCTCGGGCACGTCCGTCACGTCGACCGTGATCAGGTCCATGGAGACGTTGCCGGCGAACGGGCAGGGGCGGCCGGCCACGAGGGTCATGCCGGCGAGCAGCTCGTCGCCGCTTTTGCCACGGGCACTCGCCGCGCGCGGAAAGCCGTCCGCATATCCGACCGAGAGGGTCGCGATGCGGCACCTCGCGAGCGCGAGCCAGCGGCCGTTGTAACCGACCGTATGATCGGCCTCGACCCAGCGCAACTGCACGATGCGGGCCTCGAGGCCCACGACCGGCTTCATGGGATTGACCCGATCCGGGGTCGGGTTGCCGCCGTAGAGCGCATAGCCCGGGCGCACGAGATCGTAGCCGGGCCTGTCGGCGAGGAAGATCCCGGAAGAATTCGGGAGCGATGCGGGAATGCCGGGGAGGGACGACCGCACGGCCTCGAAGGCCTCGATCTGCTGGCCGTTCAGCGGATTGCCGCTCTCCTCGGCGCTGACGAAATGGCTCATGAGAAGAGTGGTCTCGAAATCCTTCAGCTCCGTCCGGTCCCTGAGGGTCAGACCCTGAGGAACCGTGAGGCCGAGGCGGTTCATGCCGGTATCCACGTGAATCGCGGCTTTGAGGTTCCGGCGTTGAGCGCGGCAGAAGCCCGCCCATTCCTCGATTTCCTCGAAGGACCCCAGAACGGGACGCAGGTCGAACTCGGCATAGGTCGGGCCGGTGCCTGAAAACAGGCCGTTCAGCACGTAGATCGCGGCGCCGGGCGCCGCAGAGCGGACGCGGATCGCCTCGCTCAGATGCGCCACGAAGAACGTGCGACAGCCGGCGCCCGCGAGGGCCGGGACGGCCTGCTCGATGCCGATGCCGTAGGCGTTCGCCTTGACCACGGCGGCGGTCTCCGCGCCGCTGGCATTGTCACGCAAGGTGCGCCAGTTCGACGCGAGAGCATCGAGATCGACGTGGAGGATGCCGCCGGCGGCGGTCTCGGGGATGCTGCCGGCGGCGGTGATGTGGGAGGTGAGCTGGGTCAATCGCCAATCCGTTCGGGAAGTTTGTCTTCATCCGCAAGGTCGGTGAAGCGGGTGATGTCGGCCTGGAAGGCCAGCTGCACGGTGCCCGTGGGACCGTGACGCTGCTTGCCGATGATGACCTCGGCCTTGCCGTGGACCTGATCCATTTCCGACTGCCACTTGAAGTATTCCTCGGTGCCGGGCTTCGGCTCCTTGTTCTTCAGATAGTACTCTTCGCGGTAAACGAACATCACCACGTCGGCGTCCTGCTCGATCGAGCCCGATTCACGAAGGTCGGCGAGCTGCGGCCTCTTGTCGTCGCGGGCTTCCACCTGACGGGAGAGCTGGGACAGGGCGATGAGCGGGACGGCGAGCTCCTTGGCGAGCGCCTTGAGCCCCGTCGTGATCTCGGTGAGCTCCTGCACGCGGTTCTCGCCCTTTTTGGCGGACCCGGACAGGAGCTGGAGGTAGTCGACGATCAGGATGTCGAGGCCGCGCTGACGCTTCAGGCGCCGGGCGCGGGCGGTGAGCTGCGCGATGGAGATGCCGCCGGTCTGGTCGATGTAGAACGGGATCGACTGCATCTCGCGGGCGGCTTCCGTGATCTTGTAGAAATCGTCCTCGCGCATGTCGCCGCGGCGGATCTTGTAGGACGGCACGCCCGACTGCTCGGCGATGATGCGGGTCGCCAGCTGCTCGGCGGACATTTCGAGGGAGAAGAAGCCCACGATGCCGCCGTTCACGGTCTTCAGATGGCCGTCCTGCTGCTTCTCCGCCCGGTATGCCTTGGCGATATTGAACGCGATGTTCGTCACGAGCGAGGTCTTGCCCATGGCCGGGCGCCCGGCCAGGATGATCAGGTCGGAGGGCTGAAGGCCACCGAGAGACTTGTCGAGGTCGATCAGGCCCGTGGAAACGCCGGAAAGCGCCCCTTCTCGTTTGTAGGCGGCCGCCGCCATGTCGATCGCTGAGGTCAGCGCGTCGGAGAAGCGCTGGAAGCCGCCGTCGGCGCGGCCCGTCTCGGCAATCGCGTAGAGGCGCCGCTCGGCCTCCTCGATCTGCTCGCGCGGCGAGTTCTCGACCGGCGCGTCGAACGCGTTGTTGACGATGTCCTCGCCGATATTGATGAGGTTGCGGCGGACCGCCAGGTCATAGATCGTGCGACCGTAATCCTCGGCGTTGATGACCGTGGTCGCCTCGGCGGCGAGACGGGCGAGGTACTGGGACACGGTGATCCCGCCGAGATCCTGGTCGCCCAGGAAGGTCTTCATGGTGATCGGCGTGGCGATCTTGCCGGCCTTGATCAGGCTCGTCGCCACCTCGTAGATGCGCCGGTGCAGGTCCTCGATGAAGTGGCCGGCCTCGAGGAAGTCGGAGACCCGGTAATAGGCGTCGTTGTTGACCAGAATCGCACCCAGCAGAGCCTGTTCGGCCTCGATGTTGCTGGGGGGCGTCCGAAACTGCGGCTCGGCGGTTTCGAGGCGGGCGATCAGGGCATTGGCGGTGGCCATCTGGCGCTCCGGAAACAAGAAAGGGTTAGAGTCTCTTAGACTGCAATTGGTGTCCTAAAGGTTGCCGGGCGGACACGAAGCCGGGACTCTCCCGATCTGTCCTCGCTGTCCTCGATTCTCACACCGTTCCTCTCTCTGCGGGCGTCGCAGCTTGACTCTCGCGGTAAGCCTCGAACCCAAAAGAAAAACGCTCCCCGTCGAATCGACGGAGAGCGCGATTTTAGAACAAATCAAGAACCTGAGCAATCGCTCCAGCTTGGATCTCCACACCTGCCGTCATGGCCGGGTTGGTCCCGGTGATCCCGATCGCTCGATGCGCCATGCGCCTCGGATCGGGATCACCGGCACAGGGCCGGCACTGGCGAGGGGGAGAAGCTTCCGGCAGTGTCTCGACCCCGCCGGAACCGACAGCGAACTCTCAGAGCTCCTCGTCGCCGCCGGCCTCGGCCAGAGCAGCGCCGACCTCGAGGCCGAGGTCGTCCAGGTTGGTCTCCTCGCGGGTCGTGACCTGCTCGCCGCGGGCCTGACGCTCGGCTTCCTCGGGGCTGCGGGCGACGTTGATCGTCACCTGAACCTCGACCTCCGGATGGAGGGAGACCGGCACGTTGTGCAGGCCGATGGTCTTGATCGGCTGGTTGAGGACGATCTGGTTGCGATCGACCGTGAAGCCGTTCTCGGTCATGATCTCGGCGAGGTCGCGGGTCGAGACCGAGCCGTAGAGCACGCCCGTCTCTCCGGACTGGCGCAGGATGATGAAGCTCTGGCCGTTCAGCTTCTCCCCGACGGTCTCGGCTTCCTTGCGGCGCTCGAGGTTACGGGCCTCGAGCTGGGCGCGCTGGGCCTCGAAGTGCTTCTTGTTGGAATCCGTGGCGCGCAGGGCCTTGCCGCGCGGCAGGAGGAAATTGCGTGCATAGCCGGAGCGGACCTTCACGGTCTCACCCATCTGACCGAGCTTTGCGACGCGCTCGAGAAGGATCACTTCCATGGTTGTCTCCTTTAGGTTCGTGATCAGGTGGAAAGGGTTGGCGGTTGGTTCGGACGCGAGCCGAAGCGGCGACGCAGCCCGAAGACGGTGTCGGCAATGCCGAACAGGGCGAGGGCGACCATCAGGATGCCCTGGGTGACGAAGATCAGCACGTAGAGAGCCGACAGGATGAAGGAACGGCCCGACTTGCCCCGCGTGCGGTCGTGGATCGCCGCGAGGCCCTGGAGGGCGAAGGCCATGAGGAACGCGCCCGAGAGGGCCATTCCCAGGGCGCCGATGAAGCCCTCGAAGCTGGCCACCACGAGGGAGCCGATCAGGATCAGCCCGGCTGAGCGCGGCATCACGAGTTCCGGGACCGACGGCCAGGGGCGCGGCAGACGCTTCGAGGCCTGCACGATCCGGGCGGCCGCCCAGAGGTAGAGCGCCAGCACGGTGGCGAAGCCCTGGGCCGACAGAAAGGGCGTCAGGCGGGCAAAGATGCCGACGAGTTCGTCGCGGGTCTCCGTGTCGAGCGCGCCGGGTCCCGAGGTGCTGAACTGCGAGTTCACGAAGGCCTCGGCCACAGCACGGGCGTTGTGGTCGAAGGCGCCGAAATCGCCCCCCGTCGAGATCACGCCCGCCGCCATGATGGTGAGCGCGGCCGTCGCGGCGATCCAGGCGAGAAGCCGGCCGACCGGATACCATTCCATGGTCCCGTCCGCTCCGGGACGCCCGAGAAGGGAAAGATAGGACAGCCACCAGGCGGGAAGGGCGGTGATGAGGGCGAAGCCCAATCCACTGAGCGGGGACAGGATCAGAGCAATCGCGAGGCCGCCCACGACGGCCGCGACGAGGCCGGACCGGTGGTCCCAGCCGAGCGACACGATCAGAACGGGGATGGGAGCCAGGAGATACAGCACGGCAGCCAGCGGCGTCGCCTTGACGACCACTGCGGTCAGAAGGGCCGATACGAGCCCCGCGCCTATGCCTGTCGCAACAAAATTCATCGTCTCGCTGTCCCGCTGCTCATGGCAGGGTTAGGGGTCTGGCCCCAACTGACCCGGCGGATTCGCACCGCTAGGCGATCTTGGATGAGGGGGGCGGGCCGCACGAGGCGGCCCGCCGAAGTCTTGCTTAGCGGATCACGTAGGGCAGGAGGCCCAGGAAGCGGGCGCGCTTGATCGCCTGGGCGAGCTCACGCTGCTTCTTGGCCGACACGGCCGTGATGCGGGACGGAACGATCTTGCCGCGCTCGGAGATGTAGCGGGACAGGAGCTTCGTGTCCTTGTAGTCGATCTTCGGCGCGTTCGGGCCCGAGAACGGGCAGGTCTTGCGACGGCGGAAGAAGGGACGACGGCCGCCGCCAGCGGCGCCACCGGTTGCACCAAATGCCATGACTTACGCCTCCTCGCCTTCGCTGCTGCCGCCTTCGAAGCCGCCGCCGTCGCGCTCACGGCGCTCGCGGTCCTTGCGCTCGTCGCGGTCGCGCTTCTGCATCATCACGGACGGCTCGGTCTCGAGCTCTTCCACCTTGATGGTCATGAAACGAAGGATGTCTTCGTTGATGCGCATCTGACGCTCCATCTCGGCCACGGCCGGAGCCGGAGCGTTGAGGTTGAACATCGTGAAATGCGCCTTGCGGTTCTTCTTGATGCGGTAGGCGAGGGACTTCACGCCCCACATCTCGGTCTTGTCGACGCTGCCGCCGTTCTGCTCGATGACGCCCTTGTACTGGTCGACCATTGCTTCGACCTGCTGCGGGGTGACATCCTGGCGAGCCATGAAGATATGCTCGTAGAGAGGCATAGTGGGCCTTTCTCAGGTTTGAGGTTCAAGCCTCGGCACTGTTTTCAAGAGTGTCTTGGCCGTTTCGCGCGTCCGATCGGCGCCAAGCCCTTCGAGCCTGCAAGGCCCGAGCGGTTGTCGAAGGCGGAGACACGGGACGACGGAGCCGAAACTCCTGCATGGCCAAGCCATACCGTCCGTTCAGCCCCCGGCCGGAGCGAACGCGAAGGGGCCGCTATAGTCGATTTGGACCAGGAAGGCAAGGGATGTCCGGCCACGGGCCGACAACGTCATCAGCCCTCGTGCCGGTGATCCCGGCAACCCCGAAACGCCGCGCTCTTTCGACCGGGATGGCCGGCACAGGGCCGGCCATGACAACGAGGGGGCCTTCCCAAGCCGCCGCTCGGACGATTTGCCGTTGATAGCGCATCCGCGGACCGATGGAACCCTGGTCAACGGATCCCCTTAGGCTAAAACACCCTTATGAAAGCTCCTCCTCTCCGCCTCGGCGTCAACATCGACCACGTCGCCACCGTCCGGAATGCCCGCGGCGGCCATCACCCGGATCCGGTCCGGGCCGCGCATCTCGCCGTCCTGGCCGGTGCGGACGGCATCACGGCCCATCTGCGCGAGGACCGGCGCCATATCCGCGACCAGGACATGGAACGGCTCAAGCGCCAGCTCTTCGTGCCGCTGAATTTCGAGATGGCCGCCACTTCGGAGATGGTCGCGATCGCGACCCGCATTCATCCCCACGCGGCCTGTCTCGTGCCGGAGAAGCGGGAGGAACGCACCACCGAAGGGGGCCTCGACATCATCGGCGCCCATACCCATCTGCGTCCGGTGATTCAGGAACTGAAAGCCGAGGGCATTCGGGTGTCCCTCTTCGTCGAGCCGGAGATCGCCGTCATGGATGCCGCCTGCGACCTGCAGGCGCCGGTGGTCGAACTCCATACGGGAACCTATTGCGAGGCCATCGCCGAAGGCGACCAGGCCCGGATCGCCCATGAGCTGGAGCGGCTGCAGCGCGCCGCCGAGCACGGCGCGAGGATCGGCCTCGAGATCCATGCCGGGCATGGCCTCGCCCTCGACTCGGTCCGCCCTGTCGCGGCGATTCCCCAGATCGTGGAGCTCAACATCGGCCATTCCCTCGTCGGTGAGGCCATCTTCGTCGGCCTCGACGAGGCGGTCAGGGCCATGCGGGTGGCGATGGACGAGGGCCGGGCACAGGTGCCGGCGTGATTCTCGGCATCGGGTCCGATCTGTGCGACATCCGGCGCATCGAGAAATCGCTCGAGCGCTTCGGCGAACGCTTCACTCATCGCATCTACACCGAGGGGGAGCGGGCGAGGAGCGACCGCCGGGCGGCCCGGGCGCCGTCCTATGCCCGCCGCTTCGCCGCCAAGGAGGCCTGCGCCAAGGCCCTGGGTACGGGCTTGAGCCACGGGGTCTTCTGGCGCGACATGGAGGTGGTCAACCTTCCCACCGGACGGCCCACCATGCGCCTGACGGGCGGCGCCCTGGAGCGTCTCGAGGCCATGACGCCGGCCGGCCACAGGGCGGTGGTGCACGTCTCCCTGACCGACGATCCGCCCATGGCGCAAGCGTTCGTGATCATCGAGGCGCTTCCGGCCTGAGCGGGCCGCGTTGCGGCAGGACGCCGCTTGGGTTAGAGCATGGCCGCCGCGGAACGGGCTCCGATCCGCGGCACCGACTGCAGTAAGGATTGATTCTTTCGAGAGTGGTTTGCCCCTGGGGCTGAGGTGCAAACCCCTCTCGACCTGCCACACGGACGAGGACGGCTCCGGCCGCCGGAGTCCAAGAGCATAGGTCGACAGACGTGAGCGAAAAAAGCAGCAAGTACGTGGGTAGCAGCGCGAAGAACGAAGAAGGCGGCATCTGGGAGACCATCAAGGTCATCGTCCAGGCCCTTCTGATCGCGGTCGTCGTGCGCACCGTGCTCTTCCAGCCCTTCAACATTCCGTCGGGATCCCTCATCCCGACCCTTCTCATCGGCGACTACCTGTTCGTCTCCAAGTATTCCTACGGGTACTCCAAACATTCGATCCCGTTCAGCCCGGGCCTCTTCTCCGGCCGCATCTTCGGGTCCGAGCCGAAGCGGGGCGAGATCGCCGTGTTCAAGCTGCCCAAGGACAACTCGACCGACTACATCAAGCGCGTGATCGGCCTGCCGGGGGACAAGATCCAGGTGATCGGCGGCGTGCTGCACATCAACGGCCAGCCGGTCCAGCGCGAGCGGGTGGAGGATTACAAGACCACCGACCTCTACGGCCGCACGATCTCGGTGCCGCAGTACCGGGAGACGCTGCCCGGCGGCGTCGCGCATTTCGTCATCGAGCGCGACGGCGACCGCGGCTACTGGGACAACACCAACGTCTACACGGTGCAGCCCGGCCATTTCTTCATGATGGGCGACAACCGGGACAACTCGACGGATTCCCGGGACGAGGCCAGCGTCGGGCAGGTGCCGTTCGAGAATCTGGTGGGCCGCGCGGAGATCATCTTCTTCTCGATCGACGAGAGCGCCTCCCTGTGGCGTCCGTGGGAATGGCCGCAGAAGATCCGCTGGAACCGTCTCTTCGAGCGGATCCGGTAAGCCGTGAAACGTCGCAAGCCGAACCTCGACGAGCTTCTGAAGAAGCTCGACTACCGCTTTGAAAAACCGGAGCTCCTCGACGAGGCGCTGACCCATGTCAGCGCCCCGCAGGCTGCGGGCCAGAGCTATCAGAGGCTGGAATTCCTCGGCGATCGCGTCCTCGGCCTCTCCATCGCCGAGCTGCTCTACAGGACCTTTCCCGGCGCCCCCGAGGGCGAACTCTCCCGGCGTCTGGCGGAGCTGGTGCGGCGCGAAAGCTGCGCCGAAGTGGCGATCGCCTGGGACGTGGGGCCTCATCTCAAGCTCGGCGCCGGCGAGGCGCATTCGGGCGAGCGGCGCAACCAGACGATCCTGGCGGACGTCTGCGAGGCGATCATCGGGGCGGTCTTCCTCGACGGCGGCTACGAGGCCGCCCGGAGCCTTGTGGAGCGCTCGTTCCAGACCCTGCTGGCGGCGCCCCGGCGCCCGCTTCGCGACCCGAAGAGTGCTCTGCAGGAATGGGCACAGGGCAGAGGCCTGCCACCGCCGACCTATACTATCGCCGAGCAGTCTGGCCCGGACCACGCGCCGAAGTTCCGCATCATGGTGACGGTGAAGGGAACCGAGGGCGAATTCGGCCAAGGCGCTTCGAAGCGCGTCGCGGAACAGGCGGCGGCGCGAAGCCTTCTCTTGAGAGAGGGCGTCTGGACGGAGGAAGAGCATGGAACAGCCTGAGCAAACCACCACGAAGGCCGGTTTCGTCGCTCTCATCGGGGCGCCCAACGCGGGCAAGTCGACCCTGCTGAACTCGCTCGTCGGGTCGAAGGTCTCCATCGTGTCGCGCAAGGTGCAGACGACCCGCGCCCTGGTGCGCGGCATCGCCATCGAGGGCGACGCGCAGATCGTGTTCGTGGACACGCCCGGCATCTTCAAGCCGAAGCGCCGCCTCGACCGCGCCATGGTCACGTCGGCCTGGGGCGGCGCGGGCGACGCGGACGTGATCGCCCTTCTGCTCGACGTGCGCAAAGGCATCGACGAGGAGGCCGAGGCCATCCTCGACAAGCTCCCTGAGCTGAAGCGCCCGAAGGTGCTGATCCTCAACAAGATCGACCTGATCGAACGCTCGAAGCTTCTCGAGCTCGCCTCCAGGCTGAACGAAAAGGTGCCCTTCGCTCATACCTTCATGATCTCGGCCCTGAAGGGTGACGGCATCCAGACCCTGAAACGGCAGCTCGCCGAGATGATGCCGGAGGGGCCCTGGCTCTATCCGGAAGACCAGATCTCCGATGCGCCGCTGCGGATGCTTGCCGCCGAGATCACCCGGGAGAAGATCTACGAGCGGCTTCACGAGGAACTGCCCTACCAGTCCACGGTCGAGACCGACCAGTGGCAAATGCGCCCCGACGGCTCGGTGCGCATCGAGCAGACCGTGTTCGTGGAGCGCGACAGCCAGCGCAAGATCGTGCTCGGCAAGGGCGGCCAGACCATCAAGGCCATCGGCCAGGCGGCCCGCAAGGAGATCGCCGAGATCGCCGAGAGCCCCGTACACCTCTTCATCTTCGTGAAGGTGCGCGAGAACTGGAGCGACGATCCCGAGCGCTACCGGGAGATGGGCCTGGAGTTCCCGCGGGGTTAAGCCTTGTAGGCCGTCCTCAGCCCGCCCCAGTGGCGTCCGAGGACGCGGATCGGGGCATCGACCTCCTGCATCATGACGATCTTGCCGCCGCCCATGTCGCGGGCATAGGCCTGCACGATGAAGGGCCGGGTGGACCGGGCCGCCGTGATGCCGGCCCGGTCGTCGAAGATGCGCCGGTTGCGGGCGTTGGCGGCGTTCCACACCGGGTCGGACGGACGTTGGGGCTGCGAATAGAGCCTGTTGTGGACCGGGATGTAGCCGTTGCGGTCGATGGCGAGGCAGAACGCCATCGCCGGGTCGGAGGCCAGAACCTTCTCCAGGATCGGCGGCAGGATCCGCTCGAAGACGGGAAGATACGCGGTGGCGTATTGGACCGGATCGGTGCCGGGAACCGGCCTGTACTGCGTGTCGAAGACCGCTTCCCGCGGCACCATGCCGTCCGATACGGCCCGCTCGATGACCGCCTCGACCTGGCGGGCGGTGTCCTGCGCCAGCAGGATGCGCGGCGCATAGGCCGCTTCCACCTGGGCGATGAAGCCGTCGATGCGGGCGCGGGTCTCGTCATCGCATCGCTCGAACGCACCATGGATGCCCATGGTGCTCGTCGCCACGACGCGCAATCCGGCTTGGCCGATCTGCGCGACCTCGATTGCGCCGATCTCGCCGGGTTCGACGCGCAGGTCGCCGGTTGCGGCCAGCAGGACGCCGCCCTGGCTGATGTCGATCAGACGCGTCGAGGCGCTGCGTGTGCCGATCCGCAGGGTCGCCGGGCGGTCGACGGGCAGGCGGTCCGAACGCCGCCGGTCGCCGAGCTCGCTCTGGCGCATCACCGTGACGAAGCGCTGCCCCAAGGCCTTCGCCAGCCCGTCGGCGGTCTTCGTCGCCCGGTCGGCCTGGTGGGCCCTGCGGCCGGCCTCGAGGGAGATGCCGTCCACGTCCCCCGCGCACGCGCTGACCTTGCCGACACTGGAGGACGTCAGGCCCGCCAGGCGGGATGCTTCACCGATGGCCGCATTCTGCTCGCCGACCGCATGGCGGACCGTCTCGAAGACCGGGCCGACCCCCTGGATCACCTCCACCACCTCGGCGACCGCGCCGGTCGAGGCCTGCGCCGTCTCGCGCAGGTGGTCGATCCGCCGGCGGATGTCGTCGGCCGCGCGTGCCGTCTGGGTGGAAAGGGCCTTCACCTCGGACGCCACGACGGCAAATCCCTTGCCGGCCTCGCCCGCGCGCGCCGCCTCGATGGTGGCGTTCAGCGCCAGCAGGTTGGTCTGCCGGGCCACCGTCGAGATGGTGTCGACGATCCCGACGATCTCCGCGGTGGCGGCGGAGAGCTGCGTGATGAGGTCGCTCGCCTTGCGGGCCGCCTCGACGGCGTTGTCGATCCGCTGGCTGGCATGATCCATCGCGCGGCCGATTTCGGCCGACGTGACGGCGAGCTCTTCCGTCGAGGACGCTAGCGAGAGGGTCTCTTCGGAGGCGGTCCGGCCCGACGCGGCGAGCTCTCCGGCATGGGTCCGGATGGCCGCGAGGTCCTTCTCGACCGCCGCGACGTCCGCGGCCGCGACCGCGATGGCCTGCGTGACGCCGTCGATCGCTTTCAGGACGTCGGATTCCAGCGAATCCAGAATGTCCGGGTCGAGACGGTTCTCGCGCACGGCTGCCGCCGCATGTCCTTCCGGGATCATCGGAACGACGTTGTCCGAAGAATCCGTGTGTGAAGCGCGCCGCAATAGACCCAACATCGCTGCCCCCATGCCTTATGTTCTTGACCAAACGTCACGCTAAAAGGTTAAAGAAGGCAGAATACTTGAGGGATCTTCTCCTAAGGTCTTAGACGACCAGTATTGCGTTCGCCGCTTTACGATCGACCTGTGCGGAAAGGGATAAATTCTGGCATTCCGCAAGACGTCCCACAATCCTTTGAAACATGTTAGTTTTCATGGATTTCGCACATCGTCTCAACGCAACCAGATCAGCCGTAAGGCTTTATCCTCAAAGGATAGTAGGAAGGCGCGTTGCATCCGGTGAAACCTTCCAGAAGTAGCCCACCAGTGTCGACGTCGACGTTCCGGGGAGGCCATGAGCAGCTCTTCCGATCAGACGGCGCAAAGACGTCTCGCTGCTGTCCTCGCCGCGGATGTGGTGGGCTATTCAGATCTCATGTCCAGAGACGAGGAGGGTACGCTGGCCCGACTGCGGGACCTGCGGCGCCAGGTGATCGAGCCGCAGATCCGGTCGCATCGGGGCCGCCTGGTGAAAACGATCGGGGACGGGTTCCTGTGCGAGTTCTCGAGCCCCATCGAGGCGGTCCGCTGTGCCGTCGACCTCCAGGAGGCGGTTGCCCAGGCGTCCGACGGGGAGCGCGCCAAGCCGCTTCAGCTGCGGATCGGGATCAACCTCGGCGACATCATCATCGAGGATGACGGCGACATCTTCGGCGATGGTGTCAATGTCGCGTCGCGGCTGCAGAAGATGGCTCTGCCGGGTGGGATCTGCCTCTCCGGCAAGGTCCATGAGGAGGTGAGGGACCGGCTCCCGTACCAGTTCGAGGATCACGGCGAGCATCGCTTCAAGAACATCGGACGGCTCATCCGGGTCTATTGCCTCCTGGCGGGACTGGATCCCTCCGTGACGTCGCGCGAGGCGCGCTCCACGGCCGCGTCGCTGGACAGGCCCTCCATCGCGGTTCTGCCGTTCATCAACCTCAGCAAGGACCCGGAGCAGGAATACTTCGCGGACGGCATCGTCGAGGACATCATCGCGGCCCTGTCGCGGTTCAGGTCCTTTTTCGTGGTCGCCCGCAACTCCACCTTCGCGTACAAGGGCCGGAACGTGAGCGTCCAGCAGATCGGGCGCGACCTCGGGGTGCGCTACGTGCTCGAGGGCAGCGTCAGGCGCTCCGGTGACAAGATCCGGATCACCGCCCAGCTGGTCGATTCCGTCAGCGGCATGCATCTCTGGGCGGAGCACTACGACGGGGTGATGGCCGACGTGTTCGACCTTCAGGACCAGATCACGACGAGCGTCGTCGGATCCATCCAGCCCTCCATCCGGGCGGCCGAGATCGAGCGCGCGCGGCGCAAGCGTCCCGAGAGCCTCGACGCCTACGACCTCGTCATGCGCGCCCTGCCTTATGTCTGGGCCCTGGAATTCGACGCCAACAAGGAGGCGACGCGGCTCATCGACAAGGCCCTTCTCCTCGACCCGGGCTATCCGCTCGCCCTGTCGCTGGCCGCATGGTGCCGGGGGCAGCGGATCGTCTACAACTGGTCGAAGAACGTGCCGGAGGATAAGCGCGAGACCCTGCGTCAGGCGCAGGCCGCGGCGGCGATCGCCCACGACGACCCGTTCATCCTGACGGTGCTCGGCGCCGCCCTGACGATCACCCGGGAGTACCAGCGCGCCGAATCGCTTCTGGAGCGGGCCCTCGCGCTCGACCCGAACTCGGCCTGGGCCTGGAACCGCAGCGGATGGCTCCACAACTACCGGCACGATCCGGAGGTCGGGATCCAGCATTTCGAGCACTCGCTGCGTCTCAGTCCGTTCGATCCCATGGCGTTCAACTGCGACATGGGGATCGGCTGCGCCCATTTCATCGCGAAGCGATACGATCTTGCCGCGCAATGGCAGGAAAAGGGGTGGCGGACAAAGCCCAGCGCCACCTGGGTCCACCGGACCCTCGCGCCCGCCTATGCTCTGGCGGGCGATCTCGACAAGGCCCGGGAGAGTGTCGGCGAACTCCTGAAGCACTATCCCGGGATCACGATCTCGCAGATCATCGAGGCCATGGCGTTCAGCCAGGAAACCATGGGCCGCTTCGCGGAAGGGCTGCGCCTAGCCGGTCTGCCGGAATGACGATCCCAAAATGAAACCGGGAGGATCGTGTCCTCCCGGTTCGGTCTCTTACTGCTGGTTCTGGCCCTGAAGCAGCGGGGTGATCCGGCGCATGGCCACGCGGCGGTTCTGCCGCTCGGCCCCTTGCGTATCCACCTTCAGGTATTGCTCGCCATAGCCTTGCGTCGTCAGGTTCTCGGCAGGGATCTGGAAGCGTTCGGTGAGAATGGTCGCAACCGTCTCCGCCCGCCGATCGGAGAGGGTGAGATTGTCCTCGTCCGCGCCGACGGCATCGGTATGGCCTTCGATCAGGAAGATCTCGTTGGGATTTCGCGACAGGGCGGAGCGGATCGCCTGGGCGATGCCCGTGAGCGCGCCCGCCTGGTCTCCCGCCAGCTCCCAGGAGCCGAACTCGAATGTGACCGTATCCACGTCGACCCGGCGCATGCGCTCGCGCAGCGGTTGGCTGCGGCGAACCTCGTCGAGGGTATAGGATCGCTCGATCCGCTCGACGGGCGGTGCGGTGAAGGCTTCGACGAGGTCGTCCTGGGACGCATCCTCGACGTCCACGATGTACTGCTCGCGCGGGATGCGGACGACCGGCGGCGGCAGCCGCACGACCTCCTCCTCGACATACCCGTAGCCGGGGCGCCGCTGGATGCCGCTGCGACGGTTCTCGATGAGGACGGTCTCGCGGCCGGCCGGCTCGCGCCGCGCGCGGCGGATGAGATTCCCGTCCGCGTCCCGAACGGTGACGATCTCGGAGCCGTCGGGACGGCGCACGATGGTCACCTCTTCGTCCGCGCCGCGCCGTTCGGTGCGGATGTCGGCATCCCGGTAAGTCCGGCGGAAACGTTCGGTCTCATCGTTGCGGATGATGACCTGGTTGCCCTCGCGGATGATCGTGCGGTTGCCCGGCTCCTGGATGATGACGCGATCGCCTTCCCGCCGCTCGCGGCGCTGGCTGCGCAGATCCTCGATGCGGACGCGCGACGGGTCGAGCGGCTCGGCGCGGCCGGGAGCCGCCTGCTGGGGCCCGAAGCGGCCGGGCACCTGCTGGGCCGCCGGAGGAGTGCCGGGAATCGGCGGTTGAGCGCGTGTTGCCGGTGCGGGAGCCGCCGGGGCGGGAGCCGCCGGGGCGGGGGCTGCCTGAGCAGGGGCTGCAGGAGCCGGGGCAGGCGGCGCGGCGGGTGCGGCGGTCGGCGCCGGCGGAGCCGCGGGAGGCGCCTCGGGGGCGCCGGGCTGCGCCTGTCCGGGACGCTGACCGCGTGGACGCTCGGCATTGTCCGGGCTGCCGGGGCGCCCGGGCCGGTCGCGCTCGGCCGGACGGGCTGCATCCGGAGCCGGACGCTGCTGGGCCGGCGCCGGGGGAGCTGTCTGCTGGGCGGCCGGAGGTGCGGCCGCGGGAGGCGCCGGTGGTGTCGCCGGCTGAGCGGCCGGCGCAGGCGGAGTTGGACGGGTCTGGCCGGCGGGAGCCTGCGGCCGCGGACGCTCCGCCGGCGGCTGCTCGCGCTCCTGCGCGGCGGGACGTTGGGGACGTGCCGGGGCCTCGGCCGGCGCCTGTCGCCGCTCTGCGGGAGCCTCATCCGAAGGAGGCCGCTGGGCCGGTCGGGCCGGCGCGGCGTCCGGCGCTGCCCGCTCGGCGGGCGGGCCCGGCTCGCGGCGGGGACGCTGCGCACCCGGGCCCTCGTCGGATCCAGGGCCGCCCGGGCCCGGCTCGCGGCCCGGACGCGGGCCCCGTTCTTCGGAAGCACCGGAGCCGCCCTGATCCTGTCCGCCCTGGCGGCGCTCCTGGCCGGGGCGCTGGCCGCGCTCGCCGTCGGGTCCCTGCCGCCGCGGCCGGGCGCCAGGCGGAAGCTCCTCGTCGGCCGATGGGCCGGCCTGTGCCAGGACGAGAGGCGTCGCGGGTGCGGGCTGGAGCGCCGACACGTGGGCCGGGAGCAGCATCAAGGGCAGGGCGGTACTCGCAAGAAACAGACGGGAGAGCTTCATGATCCTCAATTCACCGTTGGGCGCAGTTAAGTCATCGACAATGACAGGGTGCCGGGTTGGTTCCGAAAAAAGCGGGATTCCGCTTGTGAAACAGAATTTTAGAAGTTCGCCTATAGGGTTGAAGACCATGGATGAATGCCGTCTGAATGCCTACATCAGGAGGACGGAGTCCGGCCGAACGGACCCTTTCCTCCGTCATGGCCGGGCTTGTCCCGGCCATCCTGATCGGGTGAGGCAGGGGACTGGCCGGCTTCCTGGAAAGACACGCGACGAAGGCAGCCGAACCGGTGCAATGGACTGACGAAGGCGTCGTTCTCGGCGTCCGCAAACATGGGGAGACGAGCGTCATCCTGGAGCTGATGACGCGTGAGCACGGCCGGCATCTCGGCCTCGTGCACGGCGGCCGCTCGAAGAGCCTTCAGGCCGTCCTCCAGCCGGGAAACACCGTGCAGGCGACTTGGCGGGCCAGGCTCGACGAGCATCTCGGGACCTATCAGGTCGAGGGCATCAACCTGCGGGCCGCGCGCCTCATGGGATCATCCATGGCCCTCTACGGCCTCGCCACCCTGGCGCATCTCCTGCGCTACTTCCCGGAGCGGGACCCGCATTTCGCCCTTTTCGAGACCCTGACCGTGCTGGTGGATCACCTGGATGATCCCGATCTCGCGCCGGCGCTCTTCGTGAGATTCGAGCTCGCCATGCTGACCGAGCTCGGCTTCGGGCTCGACCTCACGTCCTGCGCGGCCACCGGTTCCGAGCGGAACCTCACCTACGTGTCGCCCCGGAGCGGGCGGGCGGTCTCGGCGGCGGCCGGGGAGCCGTACAAGGACCGGCTGCTCAAGCTGCCGGGCTTCCTGATCGGCCAGTCCCGGTCCAACCGTCCCGGCGAGGAGGAGATCCGGGCCGGATTTGCCCTGACGGATTTCTTCCTGCATCAGAACGTGTTCGACCCGCAGGGGCAGCGGGCTCCGGACGAGAGGGCGCGTTTCGTCGCACTGGCCACGGCTGGGGACGAATGAGGTTTGTTTCTGTTATGTTCCCTTTTCAGATGATAAGAAGCGATTCGCAATTGAGGATTTCGAGGAATGGGTAAGCCGGTCAATCCACCGTCCGGGGGCGAGATCGAGAACATCAATCTCAAGGACGCCCTTGAGGAGCGCTATCTCGCCTATGCGCTCTCCACGATCATGCACCGGGCGCTGCCGGACGCGCGCGACGGGCTGAAGCCGGTTCACCGGCGCATCCTGCACGCCATGCGGCTCCTGCGCCTCGACCCGAAATCGGCGCCGAAGAAATGCGCCCGCATCGTCGGCGACGTGATGGGTCAGTTCCACCCGCACGGCGACCAGTCGATCTACGACGCCCTGGTGCGCATGGCGCAGGATTTCGCCCAGCGCTACCCGCTGGCGGACGGGCAGGGCAATTTCGGCAACATCGACGGCGATAACGCGGCGGCCATGCGGTACACCGAGGCGCGCATGACCGAGGTCGCGCGCCTTCTGCTGGAGGGCATCGACGAGAACGCGGTCGACTTCCGCGAGACCTACGACCAGACCAACGAGGAGCCGGTGGTGCTCCCGGCGGCGTTCCCGAACCTGCTCGCCAACGGCTCGCAGGGCATCGCGGTCGGAATGGCGACGTCGATCCCACCGCACAATGCGGCCGAGCTCTGCGACGCGGCCCTCCATCTCATCGCCAAGCCGACCGCGACCTCCGAGCAGCTGATGCAGTTCGTGCCAGGGCCGGACCTGCCGACCGGCGGCATCATCGTCGACACGCCGACCGCCATGGCCGAGACCTACCGGACCGGCCGCGGCTCGTTCCGCGTGCGCGCCCGCTGGGCCAAGGAGGACCTCGGCCGCGGCAACTGGCAGATCGTCGTCACCGAGATCCCGTATTCGGTGCCGAAGTCGCGCCTGATCGAGAAGATCGCCGAGCTCTTGCAGGAGAAGAAGCTGCCGCTCCTGGCCGACGTGCGCGACGAATCCGCCGAGGACATCCGCGTGGTGCTGGAGCCCCGGGCGAAAACCGTCGATCCGATCATCCTGATGGAGTCGCTCTTCAAGCTCACCGAGCTCGAGAGCCGCATCCCGATGAACGTGAACGTGCTCGCCGGCGGCAAGGTGCCGAAGGTGCTCAGCCTCGCCGAATGCCTGCGCGAATGGCTCGACCATCGCCGCGAGGTGCTGATCCGCCGCTCGGGCTTCCGCCTGGCGGCCATCGACCGCCGGTTGGAAATCCTGGGCGGCCTGCTCATCGTCTATCTCGACCTCGACCGGGTGATCAAGATCATCCGCGAGGAGGACGAGCCCAAGGTCGAGTTGATGCGCGTCTTCCAGCTCACCGAGGTCCAGGCCAACGCCATCCTCGACACGCGCCTGCGCAGCTTGCGCAAGCTCGAGGAGATGGAGCTCAAGCGCGAGCAGAAGAACCTGCAGGACGAGAAGGCCAAGATCGAGGAGCTTCTCGGCTCCGAGAAGGTGCAGTGGAAGACGATCTCGGCCGAGATCAAGGAAGTCCGCAAGACCTTCGGGCCGGACACGGCTCTGGGCCGCCGCCGCACCTCCTTCGCCGAGGCGCCCGACACCTCCGACATCGACTTCGCCGAGGCGATGATCGAGCGCGAGCCGATCACCGTGATCGTGTCCCAGAAGGGCTGGATCCGCGCCATGAAGGGCCACCAGGCCGATCTCTCGGGCGTTCAGTTCAAGGGCGACGACGCGCTGAAAGTGGCGTTCTTCGCCGAGACCACGTCGAAGATCGTCGTGGTGGCGGATAACGGGCGCTTCTTCACCCTCGAGGCGTCCAAGCTCCCGGGCGGGCGCGGCTTCGGCGATCCGATCCGCCTCATGGTCGACCTGGAGGAGGGCGCCGACTTCATCGCGGCCTTCCCGTACCGGGCCGGCGGCAAGCTGCTCGTGGCGGCGACCGACGGGCGCGGCTTCGTGGTGCCCACCGACGAGATCACGGCGAACACCCGCAAGGGCAAGCAGATCCTCAACCTCGACGCGCCGGCCAAAATGGTCGTGTGCACGGAGGCCGAGGGCGATCACGTGGCGATCATCGGCGAGAACCGCAAGCTCCTGGTCTTCCCGGCGAAGCAGGTGCCCGAGATGACCCGCGGCAAGGGCGTGCGCCTCCAGCGCTACAAGGACGGCGGCGTCTCCGACGCCAAGGTCTTCAAGCTGAAGGAAGGCCTGACCTGGAAGGACACGGCCGGCCGCACCTGGACGGTCGCCAAGGAGGACCTGCGCGACTGGATGGGCGACCGCACCGAGGCCGGCCGTCTGCCGCCCAAGGGCTTCCCGAAGTCGAACCGGTTCGGGGAATAGGCGGCAATCCGTTTCGACGTCATGGCCGGGCCCCTCCCGGCTATCTCGATCCGGACGACGCGTCGCCTCGGAAGATCGGGATCACCGGCACAGGGCCGGTGATGACGTGGAGGGTATGATCCTCGTCGACCCTGACCTGTCAGGACGAGGCCGGTGATCACATGCCGGAGCCCTCGAGGCCGCCTTCGGTCCCGCCCGTGGTTTCGGTCGGGTTGTCCATGTCCGGCGGGACTGGACCGCGCTCGCCGGCGCCGCGTTCGAGCCGGGCGGCGATCTCGGCCACATGGCGGCCCTGAAAGCGGGCACCGCCGAGCTCGTTTTCGCTCGGCTGGCGCGAGCCGTCCCCGCCCGCGAGGGTGGTCGCCCCGTAGGGCGTGCCGCCCGTGACCTCGTCCATCTTGGTCTGGCCCGGATAGGAATAGGGCAGGCCGACGATGACCATGCCGTGATGCAGGAGCGTGGTGTGGAACGACGTGATCGTCGTCTCCTGCCCGCCGTGCTGCGTGGCCGTCGAGGCGAAAACGCTGCCGACCTTGCCGACCAGCGCGCCCTTCACCCACAGGCCGCCGGTCTGGTCGAGGAAATTGCGCATCTGGGCGGCCATATTGCCGTAGCGGGTCGGCGTGCCGAAGATGATGGCGTCGTAGTCGCCGAGCTCGTTCGGGCTGGCGACCGGCGCCTCCTGGTCGATCTTCATGCCCGACTTGCGGGCGATCTCCTCCGGCACCAGCTCGGGCACGCGCTTGACCGTCACCTCGGCGCCCGCGACCGAGCGGGCACCCTCCGCGACGGCCCGGGCCATTGTCTCGATATGGCCGTAGGAGGAGTAGTAGAGGACCAGGATCTTGGCCATGGCGCACCTTCCGTTTCGTAAGGATTATGCAACGAACAAGGCGCGGGAGGGGTTGTTCCGGATTTATCCGCCGCCCCTCCGTCCGGAGGGCTCGCGCGGCCGGATATGCCTTTAAGGAAGGATGCCGCTCTGCGGTGCGATGTCGGCTCACGCGCGTCCCCGGGGCGCGATGGCCAAACGCCTTTCCGGAAGGAGGTTCCATGATCGTTCGATTGCTCGTGATGGCCGGCCTTGCGGGCGCCTCCCTGGCGGCCGGCACTTCGGCGATGGCTCAGTCCATGCCCCTCGGTCCGATGATGAACGCTGCCGGCCGCGCCCAGCAGGCGGGCACCCCGGCCTCGAGCCCCGAACCCGGCCGGGTCATCGGCAGCGGGCCCGGACAAGGTCGTGCCCTGCCGTCCCGCCCGGCTTCCTCGCGGCCCTTCAGCGACAAGCCGGCGCGGCGGAAGCACCCCGTCAACATATCCCGCGACAACGGCTGACGATCAGACGGGAAAGCCGCTGCCGCGCGGCGACCGCCTGCCGAACCACCGACAGGCTGGTCGCAGGTGTCAACCGACCCGCACCCAGCCGTGCGCCATGAGCCGCTCCTGCGGCTTGAAGCGGGCCTTGTAGCCCATCTTCTTCGAGCCCTCGACCCAGTAGCCGAGATAGAGATAGGGCAGGCCCATCGCCTTCGCGCGGCGGATGTGGTCGAGGATCATGAAGGTGCCGAGGCTGCGGTCCTGCATCTCCGGGTCGTAGAACGAGTAGACCATGGAGAGGCCGTCGCTCATCTCGTCGGTGAGGCTCACCGCGATGAGGTCGCCCGCGCCGCGCCCCGTGAGGGCGCTGTCGATCCCCCGCCGGCGGTATTCGATCACCTTCGTGTCCACGTGGCTGTCCTCGACCATCATGGAATAATCGAGCACCGTCATGTCGGCCATGCCGCCGTCGGAGTGGCGCGTGTCCACGTAGCGGCGGAAGAGCGAATACTGCTCCGAGGACGGACGGTTGGGCAGGGGCTGGCCGATCAGATCGGCATTGTCCTTGAGGACGCGCCGCAGGTTCCCGGAGGGCTCGAAATCGTCGACCACCACGCGCACCGACACGCAGGCCCGGCACGCGTCGCAGGCGGGCCGGTAGGCGATCGTCTGGGATCGCCGGAAGCCGCCTTGAGTGAGAATCTCATTCAGCTCCCGGCCGCGTCGTCCCACGATGTGCGTGAAGACCTTGCGCTCCTCCTTGCCCGGCAGGTAGGGGCATGCGGACGGGGAGGTGAGATAGAATTGCGGTGCGTCGCGGGGCTGGCTCGTCAATCGGGAAAGCCTTGTGGAGAAACCTTGAGCGCTTCATCAACGCCCAAGGATAACATTGGTGTCCGGGCCGTCCAGGAAAAGAGGGCGAATGTCACAGGCGTTTGATGTCGCGCGGCTCCTGCGCGCTTCATGTTTCCCTTCGATGTCATCACCGGCCTTGTGCCGGTGATCCCGATCATGTCGGGCGCCGTACCCCGGACGATCGGGATGGCCGGGACGGGCCCGGCCATGACGTGGCAGGTTCGATGCGCTTCCGTCCCTGTCTTAAGCCCGCACCACCATCATGCCCGTGAGCAGGTCGCGGATGAAGCGGCGGTCGTCGCGCACGAAGCCGACGAGCACGTCGCAGGCCCAGAGCAGGAAGGTCGAGACCGCCACGTAGAAGAACAGCGCGTGCACGGCGGCGGCGAGCGGCGAGGCGCCCCGGCCGGTGCGCGGGTCGATCACGCGAAGCCCCATGTACCGCATGCCGACCGTCGCCTGCGAGGAGCCCCCGATGGTGACCGCGTTGTACACGATGAAGATCAGCGCCGTGAGCGGCAGGGCGAAGAACAGCCCCCAGCCGAGGCCGAGCGTGATGATCCCGAGGAAGAAGATCCCGATGGAGATCAGCACGACCCAGAGGGCGATGACGACGAGGTCGATCAGGTAGGCCCAGAAGCGCCGGGAGATCACGCCTTCCGTCAGACGGGTGTCGAGCTCGTAGGACGGATAGTTCAGCGTCGGCGGGTAAGGTCGGTTGACCATCGTTCTCTCCTCAGAAGGCGGCCTCGGGCAGGCTGCGGGACTCGATCCGCTGCGGGGCGAGTCCCTCCGCCGCCAGCGCCTCGAACACCTCCAATGTATGTTGTCTGTCCCGGGTTTCGATAGTGATGTCGATGGAAACGCCCTTGGCCGGCACGTCCAGGAACAGGCGGCCGTGCGAAACCTCCAGGATGTTGGCCCCGAGGCTCCCCAGAAGGCTCGCCACGCGGCCGAGCAGTCCCGGCCTGTCGTTCGACGTGATGCGGAACGACGTGATGCGGTCGTCCCGCTCCAGTTCGCGCACCATCACGGAGGCGAGGATCCGCGCGTCGATGTTGCCGCCGCAGAGCACGAGGCCGACCCGCTTGCCCTTGAACCGCTCGGGCTGCGCCATCATGGCGGCGAGGCCCGCCGCGCCCGCACCCTCGGCCATCGTCCGCTGGAGGGTCGCATAGGCGTTGACGGCGCGCTCGATCAGCGGCTCCTCGACCGGGATGATGGTGGACACCAGATCGCGCACGATGGGCAGGGGGAGCTGGCCCACGGTCTTGACCGCGATGCCTTCGGCCAGCGTGGCGCCCCCGATGGGGCGGTGCTCGCCGAGGATCGCATTGCGGAAGGACGGGTAGAGGGCCGCCTCCACGCCGACGATCTCGATGTCGGGCCGGAGCGCCTTCGCGGCCACCGCAATTCCCGAGATCAGCCCGCCGCCCCCGATGGGGACCACGATCTGGTCGAGATCGGGCGCGTCGGCGAGCATCTCGAGCGCGATGGTGCCCTGGCCGGCCATGACCTTGGGATCGTCGTAGGGATGCACGAAGACGAGGCCCTCCTGGTCGGCGATCTCGCGGGCGCGGGCGGCGGATTCATAGAGCGTCTCGCCCTCCAGGATGACCCGCGCCCCGTAGGAGCGGGTGTTCTCGGCCTTCACCAGGGGCGTGCCCTCCGGCATCACGATGGTGGCCGGGATGCCGAGGCGGCGCGCGTGATAGGCGACCGCCTGGGCGTGGTTGCCGGCCGACATGGCGATGACGCCGCGGCGGCGCTCGTCCGGATCGAGGCTCTCGAGCTTGGTGGCGGCGCCGCGCTCCTTGAAGGAGCCGGTGGGCTGCATGTTCTCGTGCTTCACGCAAACGGTCGCGCCGGTGAGCTGCGACAGGCGCGGGGCGGGCACCAGGGGCGTGCGCAGGACTTGGCCCCGGATCGTCTCCGCCGCGCGCTCCACGTCCTCGATGGTGATGGCGTACTCGGCCACGTTGTCCTCCGAAAATCTCATTATACGCCCTTAGACGGGCCTTGGTGTCGGATCCCTGAATCCCAGCAGGCCACCGGGCCGAAAGACCAGGAACACGACCAGGGCCACGTAGAGGGCCATGTCGCGCGCCTCGATGGGGAGATACGCCGACCAGAGGGTCTCGAACAAGCCCACGGCGAATCCGCCGAGCATCGCACCGGGGATCGACCCGATGCCGCCGATGATCGCCGCGATCAGGGCCTTGAGGCCGTACTGGAAGCCGCCGGCGAAGCCCAGGCCGCCGTATTGCGCGACGATCAGCATGCCGGACAGGCCCGCCATGGCGCCGGCGAGCGCCAGCGTCTGGACGAGAAGCCGTGGGCCATCGACGCCCATGAGCGCCGCCGCCTTGGGGTCGTCCGCATAGGCCCGCCAGGACCGGCCGAACCGCGTCGCCTGCACGAGCCAGAGGAGGGCGAGAGCCGCCACGAGGCCGATTCCGGCCGTGATCACGGTAATCGGCGTCAGGCTGACGATGAACTCGCCCGCACGCACGAGGGGCCAGGCCTGGGACCAGATCGGCGGCAGCCAGACCGTCACCGGGCTCTGCACGAGGCGCAGGTATTCCATCAGGAAGAGCGAAAATCCGACCGTGGCGATCAGGCTCGGCTGCGGGCTGGCACTGACGACGCGTCCGATGGTGAAGTAGCCCCCGACCGCGCTGTGGATGGCGCCCGCGAAGAGAGCGGCGGCGAGCCCCGCTGCGAGGCCGAGCACCGGGGAGCTGGCGCCGAAGCCGAGCACCACCGAGGCGCCCGCGATGGTCGCGGCCGAACCGACCGCCGCCAGCTCGCCGAAGGCCAGGTTGATCCGCCCGCTCAGCCCGAACACCAGGGCGAAGGCCACCGACAGCAGGGCGTAGATGGCCGTTCGCGGCAGGCTCACCAGGATCTGCTGCAGCCAATAGGCGGCACCCTCGGGGATCTCGATCACGTTGGCGCCGAGCGGGCTGCCCGGATCGCCGGCCGAGCCCTCCGGGGTGTCGAGATAATAGCGCTTGAGCAGGTAGAGGCTGGCGCCGGACAAGGGGCCTTCCTCGGTGGCGAGGCCCTCCAGCTCCGCCTTCTTGGCCGACAGCCCTTCGGCCACGAACTGGCAGATCGCGAAGCGCTGGAGAATCGGCCGGTCGGGAAACTGCGCCATATACTCGACCCGCAGGCTCCGCGGAGCGAGCCCCGCCTGGATCCGCTCGACGGTGATCGCCGCGCCGGGATTGAGCGCCGGCAGGACCGAGCGGCAGACCCGCGCCTGCTCGGCGTCGGTGGAGATTCCGCAGGCAGAGAGAAGGCAGAGGCCGAGCAGGAGGGAGGCGAGGAGGGCCAGATTCAGGAAGGGTGTGAAGAGCGGGAGGATCCTGCGGCTCTCATCCGGAACGTGCTCCCGGCAGTCGTGTTCTCCCGTCATGGCCGGGCTTGTCCCGGCCATCCCGATTGTTTGAAACCCTGCGCTCTTCGCATCGAGATCACCGGCACAAGGCCGGTGATGACATGGCAGGGATCGTTGCCGGACCTCATCGTTCGCGCTCACGTCCTGAGCCAGTCTCTGAGACGCCTTGAGCCCGACACGGAACGACCCCCGGATGTGACGGGCGATCAGCCCTGGTTCTTCAGCTTTTCCGCGACCCTCGGGGCGAAATAGGTCAGGATGCCATCCGCGCCGGCACGCTTGAAGGCCAGGAGGCTTTCCATCATCGCCCGTTCTCCGTCGATCCAGCCGTTCCCGGCCGCGGCCTGGATCATGGCATACTCGCCGGAGACCTGGTAGGCGAAGGTCGGAACGGCGAAATTGTCCTTCACCCGGCGCACGATGTCGAGATAGGGCATGCCGGGCTTCACCATGATCATGTCGGCCCCCTCCTCGAGATCCAGCGCCACCTCGCGCAGGGCCTCGTCGGAATTGGCCGGGTCCATCTGGTAGGTGCGCTTGTCGCCGACGAGGCACGCGGTGGTGCCGATGGCGTCCCGGAACGGGCCGTAGAAGGCGGACGCGTATTTCGCCGCATAGGCCATGATCTGCACGTCCTGGAACCCGGCCTGATCGAGACCCTCGCGGATAGCCGCGACGCGGCCGTCCATCATGTCCGACGGGGCGATGACGTCGGCCCCGGCCTCCGCCTGGAGCACCGCCTGGCGGACCAGAAGGGCCACGGTCTCGTCGTTGAGGATGCGATCGCCGTCCATCACGCCGTCATGGCCGTGGCTGGTATAGGGATCGAGCGCCACGTCGCAGATGATGCCGATGGCGGGCACCGCCTTCTTGATCTCGCGCACCGCGCGGCAGACCAGGTTGCGGCCGTTGAGGGATTCGGACCCGGTCGGATCGCGCAGCGCCGGATCCGTGTAGGGAAACAGCGCGATGGCCGGGATGTTGAGGGCGGCGGCCCGCTCGGCTTCGCGCACGGCCTCCGCGATGGTGAGGCGTTCCACGCCCGGCATGGACGTGACGGGCGTGCGGCCGCTCGCGCCCTCGACCACGAAGATCGGCCAGATCAGGTCGTTGACCGTCAGCACGTTCTCCTGCACCAGCCGCCGCGACCACTCGGCCTTGCGGTTGCGTCGCAGGCGGTGGGACAGGTTCAGGGAAGAAGAAGGCGCTTCGTCCGCGGAACGGCGGGGGAACGGAGACAGTTTCGACATCGTCCTCATCCAGCACCGGCTTCGATGCGCCGGCCGATGGCGAGAGGGTTAGCACATTTAAATCGCTCTAAAAAAGGGTTCGAGGTCGCATATCCGGCCGATCCAGGGGAAATCGGCCTCAACCCAGCCATGCATTGGCGGCTGCGCGGGTTTGTCACCGCCACTTTGTAGGCTCCCACCGTCATGGCCGGGCTTGTCCCGGCCATCCCGATCGGAAGAGCGTTGAGCTTCAAGGTATCGGGATCACCGGCACAAGGCCGGTGATGACGTGGCAGAAGCGATCCGTCATGCTGATGCTCGGACCGCGAAGGGCACCGTGTCCATTGACGTCCGGCGCGTGCCTTGTTTTAAGCCGCCACCAACCGAAGGAGTGTTCCATGGACGAGAGCGTCGACGTGCTCTGCGAGCGGCAGGGCGAGGCGGGCCTCATCACGCTCAACCGTCCGAAGGCGCTCAACGCCCTGACGCTCGGCATGGTGCGCGAGATGCGCCGGGCGTTCGATTCCTGGGCGCAGGACCCGGCGGTGACGCGGGTGATCGTCCAGGGGGCGGGCGACAAGGCCTTCTGCGCCGGGGGCGACATCCGGCAGCTCACCGAGGACCTCAAGGCCGGCCGGCGCGAGGACGCGCTCGCCTTCTGGCGCGAGGAGTACCAGCTCAACATCGTCATCAAGCGCTACCCGAAGCCCTACCTGTCCCTTATCGACGGGATCTGCATGGGCGGCGGCGTCGGCGTGTCCCTGCACGGCACCCACCGGGTGGCGGGCGACCGCTACCTCTTCGCCATGCCGGAGGTCGGGATCGGGTTCTTCCCCGACGTGGGCGCCACCTACGCGCTGCCGCGCCTGCCGGGCCGGACCGGCATGTATCTCGCCCTCACGGGCGATCGCGTGAAGCGGGAGGACGCCGTGATGCTGGGCCTGGCCACCCATGCGGTGCCGAGCGGCAACATTCCGGGCCTGCGCGACGCGCTGATCGCGGGCGACCGCGTCGAGGCGGCCCTGTCGCAGGTCGCGACCGATCCCGGCCCGGCGCCCCTGGAGGGCGAGCGGGAGACCATCGATACCTGCTTCTCGGGCGGCAGCGTGGCCGAGATCCTGGCCCGCCTGGATCGGGCGGCCGAGAGCGGCTCGGCGTTTGCGGCCAAAGCCGCGTCCGGCATGCGGGCGAAGTCGCCCACGAGCCTGAACCTGGCCTTCGAGCAGGTGCGCCGGGGCGCCGCGATGGATTTCGAGGAGGCCATGCGGACCGAGTTCCGAATCGTCTCGCGCATCGGCGACGGCCACGACTTCTTCGAAGGCGTGCGGGCGGTCCTGATCGACAAGGACAACCGGCCCGGCTGGCAGCCCGCCGCTCTCGACCAGGTGGACGGGGCCGTGATCGAGCAACACTTCGCCAGCCTGGGCGACCGGGACCTGGAGGTCGCCTGATGCCCCGCACCGGAACCCAGCCGCCGTCGACCCCGGCCACCCGGGAGTACCTGTCCGACCGGATCGAGGAGCGGCCGGTCGCCAGCTCCATCATGCGCTGGGGCTTCGTGCTGACCTGGTTCATGCGGGTCCTGGCGATCCTGTGGATCATGAAGGGCCTGAGCGCCTGGGCGGTGATCCTCGGCATCTGGACCCCGGTCGGGCAGTTCGAGGCCCGGTCGACCGGCTACCAGGCCACCATGATCTACTTCGCGCTGATCGATCTCGTGGCGGCGGTGGGCCTGTGGATGGCCAGCACCTGGGGCGGCATCATGTGGCTCCTCGCCGTGATGAGCCACCTGATTCTCGCCGCCTTCTTCCCGGGGATCGTCTCGGGCGGGGTCGTCACCGTGGCGTTCTTCCTGACCCTGATGGCGGTCTATCTTGCGGTCTCGTGGCTCGCCGCGCGGGAAAACCACTGACCGGGCGGTCCGGCCAAGCTCCTCACGCAGAAGTGTATCCCCAAGAGCACAGTTCAAAGTTACATGTGGCCGGAAGGCGGTTGCGGAGCGCCAGGAACCGGGAGCGGGTCGGTTTGCCATAAAACGGCCCCGATGTTCCTCGTTTTCGATACCGTTCTTTAATCCTATCCCGGCACTTATCGCTGGGAAGGGGGCTGTCGCGGGCATTCGCCTGCCGCTCCCGCCGTCGGAAACATCTAACCGGGAAGAGCCTGCGCTCATGTTCTCTCGCCGTACCCTCCTGACCGGATCGCTCGCCCTGATCTTCACGCCGGCTACCGGGGCCCTGGCCCAGCAATTCGCCCAGAGCCAGGCCGAGTGGTCGCAGAACTACGAGGCCGTGTCGCGCACCCGCGTGCAGCGCACCTCGACCCCCATGCTGTCCGCCGACGCGCTCGCCGCCACCGAGCAGATGATCGAGTACTACCGCAACATCGCGGCCCGCGGCGGCTGGCAGCCCGTCCAGGGCGTCCAGGGCCTGCGCGTCGGCTCGAAGAGCCCGGCCGTGGTGGCCCTGCGCCAGCGCCTCATCATCACCGGCGACCTCGACCAGGCGGCTGGCGAATCGCCGATCTTCGACTCTTACGTGGAGTCCGCCGTGCGCCGCTTCCAGGCCCGCCATGGCATCAGCTCCACGGGTACCATCACGGCCCCGACGGTCGCCGCCATGAACGTGCCGGCCGACGTCCGCATCCGTCAGCTCGAGATCAACGTGGCCCGCCTGCGCACCCTCGTGGGCTCCGGGCTTCCCAACCGCTATGCGGTGGCCAACATCCCGGCCGCCCTGGTGGAGACCGTGGAGGGCGGCGTCGTCCACACCCGCCACGCCGCCGGCGTCGGCAAGATCGACCGCCAGTCGCCGCTCCTCAACTCCAAGGTGGTCGAGGTCAACTTCAACCCGTTCTGGACGGCCCCCGCCTCGGTGGTGAAGAAGGACCTCATCCCCAAGATGCAGAAGGAGCCGAACTACCTGGCCGAGAACCGGATCCGCATCTTCAATTCGGCCGGCCAGGAGGTCCAGTCCAGCCAGATCAACTGGTTCTCGGACGAGGCGACCCGCTACCGCTTCCGCCAGGATCCGGGCGGCGACCTGAACTCCATGGGGTTCGTGCGCATCAACATCCCGAACCAGCACGGCGTTTACATGCACGACACGCCGTCCAAGGGCATCTTCGGCGACGATTTCCGCTTCGTGTCCTCGGGCTGCATCCGCATCCAGAACGTGCGCGACTACATCGAGTGGCTCCTGAAGGACACCCCCGGCTGGAGCCGCGAGCAGATCGATGCCACCTTCAAGTCCGGAGAGCGCATCGACGCACGCCTGGCGCAGCCGGTGCCGATCCACTGGATCTACATGACCGCCTGGGCGACCCCGGACGGCCTCGTCCAGTTCCGCGACGACATCTACAACAAGGACGGCCTCGGCAACGCGATCCCGGTCGCAAGCCGCACCCCGACCGAGCCGGACCAGGAGATGTTCCTGCAGAACTGAGGGCTGGGCGGACCACAGCCCCGGCACAGCGTCATGACGACCTCATCGCCGGCCTTCGGGCCGGCGGTTTCGTTTGTGGGGTCGCTTCGGTCCGGCAACGTTCGCACAGACCCCGACGCCCGCTACGTCATCACCGGGCTTGTCCCGGTGATCTCGATTGTTTGGAATGCCACGCCTTTCCGATCGGGATGGCCGGCCCAGAGCCGGCCATGACGGGGTAGGGCGGTGCGAACCAGGCGCTGCCTCTCCGAAGCGCCGCGCTTCGCCCGCCCGAGATGCCCGGCGCCCCGTTGCATGCTCGGCGCCGGACGGGCATGTCTCCCGTGCGGGTTGGCGCGGTCAAGGCAGCCATGGTAAAGGCCTGGGCCATAGCGGATCGAGCGGCCCGTTCCAGCCGGGCCCCCAGGAAGACGAGGTGACCCATGAGCGCGAGTGAAGCGGCACGCAGCCATCTGTCCAACAGCTTTTTCTCGGCGAGCCTCGCTGACAGCGATCCCGAGATCGCCCGCGCCATCGGGCTCGAGCTCGGCCGCCAGCGGGACGAGATCGAGCTGATCGCCTCCGAGAACATCGTGTCCCGGGCCGTCCTGGAGGCTCAAGGATCCGTCATGACCAACAAGTACGCGGAAGGCTATCCGGGCCGCCGCTACTATGGCGGCTGCCAGTTCGTCGACATGGCCGAGGAACTCGCCATCGAGCGCGCCAAGCGCCTGTTCGAGTGCCGCTTCGCCAACGTGCAGGCCAATTCCGGCTCCCAGGCCAACCAGGCCGTGTTCATGGCTCTGATGAAGCCCGGCGACACCTTCATGGGCCTCGACCTCGCCTGCGGCGGCCACCTGACCCACGGCTCGCCCGTGAACATGTCGGGCAAGTGGTTCAACGTGGTGAGCTACAAGGTGCGCGAGAGCGACCAGATCATCGACATGGACGAGGTCGCCGAGCTCGCACGGACCCACAAGCCGAAGGTGATCGTGGCCGGCGGCTCTGCCTATTCCCGGTTCTGGGACTTCGCCCGCTTCCGGGAGATCGCCGACGAGGTCGGGGCCTTCTTCATGGTCGACATCGCGCATTTCGCCGGCCTCGTGGCGGGCGGCGCGCATCCGTCGCCGTTCCCCCACGCCCACGTGGTCACCACCACGACCCACAAGACCCTGCGCGGCCCGCGCGGCGGCATGATCCTGACCAACGACGAGGACATCGCCAAGAAGGTCAATTCGGCGATCTTCCCCGGTCTCCAGGGCGGCCCGCTCATGCACGTGATCGCGGCGAAAGCCGTGGCGTTCGGCGAGGCCCTGCGGCCCGAGTTCAAGCTCTATGCCCGCTCCGTGGTCGACAACGCCAAGGTGCTGGCCGACACGATGCTCGCGGGCGGCTACGCCATCGTGGCGGGCGGCACGGACAACCACCTGATGCTGGTCGACCTGCGCCCCAAGACGCTCACGGGCAAGGCGGCCGAAGCGGCGCTCGGCCGCGCCCACATCACCTGCAACAAGAACGGCGTGCCCTTCGACCCCGAGAAGCCGATGGTCACCTCGGGCATCCGCCTGGGAACGCCGGCCGCCACTTCGCGCGGCTTCGGCGTGGCCGAGTTCAGGAAGGTGGGCGAGCTGATCGTCGAGACCCTGGACGGCCTCGCCGCC
Source organism: Microvirga sp. HBU67558 (assembly GCF_018069605.1). Taxonomy (NCBI): domain Bacteria; kingdom Pseudomonadati; phylum Pseudomonadota; class Alphaproteobacteria; order Hyphomicrobiales; family Methylobacteriaceae; genus Microvirga; species Microvirga sp. HBU67558. The sequence goes on from NZ_JAGPUP010000561.1 coordinate 142,370, forward strand.
CATGGGGACGAGGCCAACGCGGCGGTCGAGGAATCGGTCAAGCACCGCGTCCACGAGCTGACCCGCCGGTTCCCGATCTACGCGTGATCGGGCCATCGGAGCGTGGCCGGACGTTTCCCTTCCACGGCGTCACCGGGCTTGTTCCGGTGATGCCGATGCGAAGAGCGCTGCGCTTCACCATATCGGGATGGCCGGGACCGGCCCGGCCATGACGAAGTGGATCGTCCAGAAAATCCCTGGCTTCGAATATCGGATAGAAGGCTGATGCGCTGCCCCTATTGCGGGAGCCTGGACACCCAGGTGAAGGATTCCCGCCCCACGGACGATTCCTCGTCCATCCGCCGTCGCCGCATCTGCCCGGATTGCGGCGGCCGCTTCACGACCTTCGAGCGCGTGCAGCTGCGCGAGCTGACGGTGCTGAAGCGCTCAGGGAGGCGGGTGCCGTTCGACCGGGACAAGCTCCAGCAATCCGTCGAGGTGGCGCTGCGCAAGCGGCCCGTCGATCCGGAGCGGGTCGAACGGATGATCAACGGCATCGTGCGCCAGCTCGAGAGCATGAGCGACGGCGAGGTGCCGAGCGAGACCGTGGGCGAGCTCGTCATGGAGGGCCTGAAGGGCCTCGACGACGTGGCCTATGTGCGCTTCGCCTCCGTGTACAAGAATTTTCGCGAGGCCAAGGATTTCGAGGAGATCCTCGGCAAGCTGGCGGAAGGCGAGGACGACCTGCCGCCTCCGCCCAAGAAGAAGCGTGCGCCGAGCGAGCCATGACCCCCGCCGGGGCCGAGCGGCCGTCCCCTGACAGGATTCTGCGCGACGAGCACTTCATGCGCCTGGCGATCGCCCTGGGCGGGCGCCACCTCGGGCTGACCTGGCCGAACCCGTCGGTGGGCGCCGTGCTGGTCGACGAGAGCGGCGATTCTCCCATGATCCTGGCTCAGGGCGTCACCCAGGCCGGCGGCCGGCCCCATGCGGAGCGCATCGCCCTCGAAGCGGCCGGCGAGCGGGCCCGCGGCGCCACCCTCTACGTGACCCTGGAGCCCTGCGCGGCCCGCAGCAGCCACAGCCACGGCCCCTCCTGCAGCGACCTCATCGTGGCGGCGGGGATCGGCCGGCTGGTGGTGAGCGTGCCGGATCCGAGCCCCTTCGCGGCCGGGCAGGGTCCGGAGCGCTTCGGCCGCGCCGGGATTCCTCTGTCGATCGGCTGTCTCGCGCCCGAGGGCGCGCGGCTCCATGGCGGGCACATCACCCGCGTGACCAGGGGCCGCCCGGCCGTCACGGTGAAGCTCGCCCGCAGCACCGAGGGCTTTGCCGGCGCGCGCCGCGGCCCACGGCTGATGCTCACCGGCGAGGCGGCCAACGGCCGGGTGCACCTGATGCGCGCTCACGCGGACGCCATCATGGTCGGGGTCGGGACTGTTCTGGCCGACGATCCGCTGCTGAATGTGCGCCTGCCGGGCTTGGAGGGCCGCTCGCCGGTGCGAATCGTGGTCGATTCCCGCCTGCGCACGCCGCCGACCGCCCGCGTCGTGGCCGGCGCCGGGATGATTCCGACCTGGATCGTCACCACCGTCGACGCGCCGGTGGAGCCGGAGCGGGCGCTGGCAGCGCGCGGCGTCGAGATCCTGCGCGTCTCGTCCGACGCGAACGGCCGCGTCCACCTGCCCGAGGCCCTGCAGCTCCTCGGCACGCGGGGCCTGACGGGCGTGTTCTGCGAGGGCGGACCGGACCTGGCGGATGCGCTGGCCAGGTCCGACCTCGTCGACGAGCTGGTCCTGATCACCGGCCGCTCGGCACGGGGGCAGGGCGACGTGCCGGCCCTCGGCCCGGCCCTTCAGGACCAGATGGATTTCTTGAACCCCTGGGCCGAGGAGCAGATCGGCCCCGACCTTTTCATGTTCTGGGAGAGACCCTGATGTTCACGGGTATCGTCACCGATGTCGGTGAGATCGCAACCGCCGAGGGATCCCAAGGAACCCTGAAGCGCCTGCGGATCCATGCGTCCTACGACCCCGCCACGATCGCGCTCGGCGCTTCGATCGCGTGCGGCGGGCCGTGCCTGACCGTCGTGGCTTTCGGCCCGCGGGAGGGCGGCTGCTGGTTCGACGTGGATGCCGCGGCCGAAACCCTGGAGCGCACCACCGTGGGGGCCTGGGAAGCCGGCACCCGGGTCAACCTGGAGCGTTCCCTGAAGATCGGCGACGAGCTCGGCGGCCATATCGTGACCGGGCACGTGGACGGCATCGCCACCATCGTGGCCAAGGAGGCGATCACCGCCGGCGACGACCCGTGGGGTCCGACGGCGCGCTTCACCATCAAGGCGCCCCATGGGCTCGCCCCGTTCATCGCCGAGAAGGGCTCCGTCTGCCTCGACGGCACGTCGCTCACCGTGAACTCCGTCAGCGACGACCTGTTCTCCGTGTTGATCATTCCGCACACGCTGGCGGTCACCACCTGGGGCGACCGGCAGGTCGGCGACAGGCTCAACCTCGAGGTCGATCTCATGGCCCGCTACGCGGCCCGGCTTGCGGATGCGCGCCGGGCGGAGTAGGGACGTTCAACGTTTCCCTCTTGAGTGAAGGGCGCCGGGCGCCATCGCTTCCCACGTCATGGCCGGGCTTGTCCCGGCCATCCCGATCGTGTGGAGCGCGACGCCGTTCTTCATCGGGATCACCGGCACAAGGCCGGTGATGACGAGACGGTCCAATTTCCAGCCCTCCTCAGGCTGTTCACGAAAGATCTTTGCAGAGTCCGCCATGGTCGCGCCATCCGACAAGCCCAAAAGCCCCCGTCCGCCGGTTCCCGGCGCCCGCATCCTGGTCGTGGAGGCCCGCTTCTACGACGACATCGCCGACGAGCTCCTGCGGGGCGCGAAGGGCGCCGTCGAGGCCGCGCAGGCCAGTATGGACGTGCTGACTCTTGACGGCGCCCTTGAGATCCCGGCCACCATCGCGATCGCCCTCGACGCCGCCGAGAGGGCCGGCCGGCCCTACGACGCCGTCGTGGCGCTGGGCTGCGTGATCCGCGGCGAGACGGGTCATTACGACATCGTGGCGGGCGAGAGCGCCCGCGCCCTGATGGATCTCTCCGTCGAGCGCCGCATTCCCCTGGCCAACGGCATCCTGACGGTCGAGAATGATCAGCAGGCCTGGACCCGGGCGAGCGTGAATGAATTGAATAAGGGCGGTGGAGCGGTGGACGCGGCTCTGGCCGTCCTGCGCATCAAGAAGACATTGGAGGCCTGATCATGACGAAGCCAGCAGAGCGCTCGGCCGCTCGCCTCGCTGCCGTCCAGGCTCTCTATCAGATGGACGTGTCGGGCAAGACCGTGCTGGACGCGCTTGCCGAGTTCGAAACCTTCTGGATCGGCCGCGAGGTCGAGGGCATCGAATTCCAGCCCTCCGACAACACGTTCTTCCGTGACATCCTCTCGGGCGTGGTCAAGAACCAGCGCGAGATCGACGTGAAGATCGACAACGCGCTTGCGACCGACTGGCCCTTGAAGCGGGTCGAGGCGGTGCTGCGCGCCATCCTGCGCGCCGGCGGCTACGAGCTGATGTTCCGCAAGGACGTCCCGGCCCGCGTGGTCATCACCGAATACGTGGACGTGACCCACGGCTTCTACGGCGAGGACGAGCCGGGCCTCGTGAACGCCGTGCTCGACAAGGTCGCCCGCGACGTCCGTCCGGGCGAGCTCGAGAAGAAGGCGGCCGGGCAGGGCAAGCGCTAGCACGATGCGGGCGAGGGCAGCTGCGTGATGGGTTCGAACGGCCGCCCCTCGGAAGACAGCCTGATCGCCCGCTTCTTCGCCCCCATGGCCGGCGAGGGCGGCCTTGGTCTCACGGACGACGCCGCTCGCCTGACGCCCCGGCCTGGCCACGATCTCGTCCTCACGGTCGATGCGCTCGTGGAGCGCGTGCATTTCCTGCCCGAAGACGCGCCGGGCTCCATCGCCCGCAAGGCGCTCGGCGTCAACGTGTCGGATCTCGCCGCCAAGGGGGCCGATCCCGCCGGGTTCCTGCTGAGTCTCGCTCTCCCCGGCGACTGGACCGAGAGCTGGCTCGCCGCCTTCGCGGCCGGCCTCGCGGAGGCGTCCCGCGACTTCGGCTGTCCGCTCCTCGGCGGCGACACGGTCAAGACCAGGGGGCCGCTGACCCTGTCGGTCACGGCCGTCGGGCAGGTTCCGTCCGGTCGCATGGTGCTGCGCACGACGGCCAGAGCCGGCGACCTGGTCTGCGTCACCGGCACCATCGGCGATGCGGCGCTCGGCCTGAAGCTCCGGGCCGACCCGGCCTGGGCCGCAGCGCTGACGCCGGACGAGAGAGCCCATCTGGCCGACCGCTATCTCCACCCCCAGCCCCGCCATGCCCTGGCGACAGCCCTCCGCGATCATGCCGGCGCCGCCATGGACGTGTCCGACGGCCTTGCGGGCGATCTCGCCAAGATGATGCAGGCGAGCGGCGTCAGCGCCCTGGTCGACCTGGACCGGGTGCCGCTCTCGCCGGCGGCCGCGAAGGCCGTCGAGACATTACCCGATCTGCTGGACCTCGCCGTGACGGGCGGGGACGACTACGAGATTCTCTGCACCGTCCCGGAAAAGAATCTCGACACTCTCCGGAAAGAGGCCGATAGGGTCGGCCTGTCCCTGTCCGTCATCGGCCGAGTCGTCTCCGGACATGATCGGCCGGTCTTTCGGATGAACGGTCTCGAAAGACGCTACGATGTCGGCTCCTACCAGCATTTCTGATACTTCCTTCCAGACATCATCCAGCGATGCCGTCGCGAAACACAACGCGGTGGTTCTGGCCGTCGCAATGGCGCTTGGTGGCTCGAGTCCGGCCATCGTCGTGTCCCTTGGCGGACTGGTCGGTCAGTCGCTTGCATGGAACAGGGATCTGGCCACGCTCCCCGTGAGCCTTCTCAATCTCGGCCTGGCCCTGGGCACCATTCCGGCCGCCATGCTGATGCGAAAGGCAGGACGGCGCATCGGATACATCGTCGGGGCGGGCACCGGGGTGGCCGGCGGCTGCCTGGCGGCCTTCGGCATCGCCTCGTTCAGCTTCGTCCTGTTCTGCCTCGGGACCCTGATCATCGGCAGCTACGGCTCCTTCAACCAGAGCTACCGCTTCGCCGCGACGGATGCAGCCACGGAGAGATTCAAGCCGAAAGCTATCTCCTGGGTCATGACGGGCGGCCTCGCGGCCGGGGTGATCGGCCCACAGACGGTGATCTGGACCCGGGACGCCGTCCAGGCCGCTCCGTTCGCGGGAGCCTTTCTGGCGCAGGCAACCCTCGCCCTGTTGTCGATGGTCGTGGTCTCGTTCCTGCGACCGGCGCCGGTCGGCGTGACGTCCACGAAGGCTGCCGGCCGGCCCCTGATCGAGATCGTGCGGCAGCCCCGGTTCATCGTGGCGGCGGTGACGGGGCTCGTCTCCTATAGCCTCATGACCTTCGTCATGACGGCCGCCCCCCTGGCGATGATCGGTTGCGGACATTCCGTTGGGGTCGCTGCACTCGGCATCCAGTGGCATATCCTGGCCATGTTCGGGCCGAGCTTCTTCACGGGCCGCCTGATCGCCCGGTTCGGGAAGCGGCCGGTGACGGCCGTGGGTCTGGTGCTCATCGCTCTCTCGGCCCTCATCGGCTTGTCCGGGATCGGGGTTCCACATTTCTGGACGGCGCTCATCCTCCTCGGACTTGGATGGAATTTCGGCTTCATCGGCGCGACCGCCATGGTGACGGATTGCTACCGGGCGGAGGAGCGCGCCAAGGTCCAGGCCGCCAACGACTTCCTCATCTTCGGATCTGTGGCCGCCGCATCCTTCTCGTCGGGTAAGCTTTTGAGCGCCGGTGGCTGGGAGAGCGTCAACTGGCTGGTCTTCCCACCGGTCGCCGTCGCACTACTTCTGCTAGCTTGGCAGCAGAAGACGAAGGCCATCGCACCCGCTTAAAGTATAAAGGCCTTCCTGTGAGTTGCGCCCGCAGGATCGTTGCGGACTGCCTGGTTTTTTGCCACCAAATATAACGTTCGCTGGGGGTAGGGGCCGGTCAAGGCCAGGAAACGGGCCTTGAGGAGCGGCTTTCTGCTTTCCCATAACAAGGATGGCATGATGGCACTCACCCTAATTATCTTGGGCGGCCTTCTTTCGATTGCCTATGGCTTCTGGGCCATTAGCGATGTGATGAAGCGGGACGCCGGTTCTCAGCGCATGCAGGAAATCGCCGGGGCGATTGCCGAGGGCGCGAAAGCCTATCTCCGCAGGCAGTATTTCACGATTGCGATCGTCGGCGTCGTCCTGTTCGTCATCATCGCCTATCTTCTGGGTATTCGCGTTGCCATCGGGTTCGCCATCGGGGCCATCTTGTCCGGGGCCGCAGGCTTCATCGGCATGAACGTGTCGGTGCGGTCCAACGTCCGCACGGCTCAGGCTGCCACACAGTCCCTTGGCGGCGGCCTCGACGTCGCCTTCAAGGCCGGCGCCGTCACCGGCATGCTGGTGGCCGGCCTCGCGCTCCTGGGCGTGGCGCTGTACTACGGCTATCTCACCCGGGTCGCGGGCCTGAATCCCTCCGACCGCGTGGTCATCGACAGCCTCGTGGCGCTCGGCTTCGGCGCCTCCCTGATCTCGATCTTCGCCCGTCTTGGGGGCGGTATCTTCACCAAGGGTGCCGACGTGGGCGGCGATCTCGTGGGCAAGGTCGAGGCCGGCATTCCGGAGGATGATCCGCGCAATCCGGCGACCATCGCCGACAACGTCGGCGACAACGTCGGCGACTGCGCCGGCATGGCGGCCGACCTGTTCGAGACCTATGCGGTCACCGTGGTTGCCACCATGGTTCTGGCGGCGATCTTCTTCGCCGGCCAGCCGGCTCTCGACACCATGCTGTTGTATCCGATGGCCATCGGGGCGGCCTGCATCGTCACCTCGATCATCGGCACCTTCTTCGTGAAGCTCGGCCAGAACGAGTCGATCATGGGGGCCCTCTACAAGGGGCTCATCGCGACCGGCATCCTGTCGGCCGCGGCGATCGCCGCCGTGACCTGGCAGATGATCGGTTTCGGTCCGATTGCCGGGGCCAACTTCACCGGCCAGGCCCTGTTCTGGTGTGCGATCGTCGGTCTGGCCGTGACGGCGCTCATCGTGGTGATCACCGAGTACTACACAGGTGTCGGCTTCCGTCCCGTGAGGTCCATCGCCCAGTCGTCGGTGACTGGGCACGGGACGAACGTGATCCAAGGCCTTGCCGTGTCCCTCGAGTCCACGGCGCTTCCGACTATCGCGATCATTGCCGGCATCATCGTGGCCTTCAAGCTCGCGGGTCTCTTCGGCATCGCTATCGCGGTCACGGCCATGCTGGCCCTCGCCGGAATGATCGTCGCCCTCGATGCCTTCGGCCCGGTGACGGACAATGCCGGCGGCATCGCCGAAATGGCAGGCCTGCCGAAGGAGGTCCGCAAGTCCACGGACGCTCTCGATGCGGTCGGCAACACCACGAAGGCCGTGACGAAGGGTTATGCCATCGGATCTGCCGGTCTTGGCGCCCTGGTGCTGTTCGCCGCCTATACCTCGGACCTGAACTACTTCACGCAGAACGCGGCACAGTACCCCTATTTTCAGGGCGTCGCGCCAAACTTTTCCCTGACGAACCCTTACGTGGTGGTAGGTCTCCTGTTCGGCGGCCTCATCCCGTTCCTGTTCGGCGGCATTGCCATGACGGCAGTCGGCCGGGCAGCAGGGGCGGTGGTGGAGGAAGTGCGCCGCCAGTTCCGGGAGCGGCCAGGGATCATGGCCGGGACCGACCGCCCCGATTACGGCCGCGCCGTCGACATGCTGACCCGCGCCGCCATCAAGGAGATGATCGTTCCGTCGCTCCTGCCGGTGCTGGCGCCGATCGTGACATACTTCGTGGTCTACTGGGTCGCCGGCAAGTCCGAGGCCTTCTCGGCCGTGGGCGCCATGCTCCTCGGCGTCATCGTAACGGGCCTGTTCGTCGCCATCTCGATGACGTCGGGTGGCGGCGCCTGGGATAATGCCAAGAAGTCGTTCGAGGACGGCTTCACGGATGCCTCGGGCACGACCCATCACAAGGGATCGGATGCTCACAAGGCTTCCGTCACGGGTGACACCGTCGGCGACCCCTACAAGGACACGGCGGGGCCCGCCGTGAACCCGGCGATCAAGATCACCAACATCATCGCCCTGCTGCTCCTCGCGATCCTCGCGCACTCTTGAGGACGGCAAGGCGGGACCTTGGAAAGCCGCGGCCTGCGCCGCGGCTTTTCTCTTAGCGCGCCCTCAAAGAAAATGGCCGGGGCAAAGCCCGGCCATCTTGAATTCGCTTGCAGCCGTGCGATCAGCTGAATGGGTTGAAGTTGCCCACGCCCTTGAAGATCTGGCCGAGGAAGTTGGATTCTTCGCCGCCGGCCGGGGTGGTGCGGCTGATGAAGTCGAAGACCCTGCCGTCCTGAAGGCCGTAAAGGGCGACACGCTCGACCCGCAGGCCCTGATCGAAATAGACGGCGGTGACCTGCTGATCGACCACCTGCTCGCCCATGAACTGCAGGGTACGGCGCGATTTCTGGCTGATATAATACCAGTTGCGATTGCCCACCGTGGACACCGTCGACGGCGATCCGAGGGTCTGAAGGACCTGATCGGCGCTCATTCCCTTCTTCACCGACGCGATGGCACGTTCATCCACGACATAGCCGCGCTGGAATTCTTCGCCCACCGTGCAGGCGGCCAGGGACGAGGCGAGTACGGTGGCAGTAGCCAAGCGTACCAAAAGAGTATGATATCGACGCATCGTACGGTTCTTCCAGGAATGCGGCGCGGATGAGCTTGCGCCTACGGATCGTGATGGCGTAACCCGAGGTTACGATTTTGACAAGCTTGGAAGGGCAAAGCCGTGATCGTCAGTCTCTTCGGCAAAGATCCCCGGCGAACCATGATCGCGACCCTCTACAAGAGAATCGCGACGGGATCGCGCAGCCAGGGGCTTTATGCGGCACTTGGCGTCCCGGATACCCTCGAAGGGCGGTTCGAAGCCCTGTCGCTGCATATGGTGATGATCCTGCGCGCCCTTCGCGCACTCCCGTCCCCGGCCGACGAGGTCGCCAAGGACCTGACGGACGCCTTCTTCCGCGACATGGACGCGTCCCTGCGGGAAATGGGCGTCGGCGACACGGTCGTGCCGAAGCGGATGAAGAAGGTCGCGGAGTCCTTCTACGGCCGCGCCCATGCCTATGACGCGCCACTGAATGTGTCCGACGAGGCCGGTCTGGCCGTTGCCCTCGGGCGCAACGTATACGGCAGCGAGGCACCGGCCACCCCCCTGGCGCGTTATGCCCTTGCAGCCGACCAGGGGCTGAGGGCACTGGACCTGGACACGCTCCTCAAGACGGGTCCCGTCTTCCCGGAGCCCGAGACCTTTGCTTAAGGAGGCAACCTGATGACACCCGACACCGTGGGGCCTTTGTCGCGGCTCATCGACGTCATGAAGATCCCGCCCCGAGGGCAGGACGTGCAGGTGGAGGCGACCGCCGAGGAATGCGCCGCGCTGGCCCGGGATTTCGGCTTACCCGGAATCCAGGCTCTCTCGGGGGACTACCAGCTCCAGGCGTCGGCCAAGGGGATCCATGTGACGGGCCTGGTCCGGGCTGCGATCACGCAGATCTGCGTGATGACCCTCGACCCCTTCGATTCGACCATTGAGGAGGAGGTCGAAGTGGACTTCGCCGAATCTTCGGGGATGCCGGCTGAGCCCCCGACCGATATCAACGAATATGAGCCGCCGGACGAGATCGTGAACGGCCAGATCGACCTTGGCGCGCTGACCGCAGAGTTCCTGGCCCTCGGGCTGGATCCCTATCCTCGCAAGCCCGGCGTTGACTTCAGCTATCGGGATCCTGCGGACGAGAAGGATTCCCCGTTCGCCGCCTTGAACAAGCTGAAGGGACCGGAGTAGGGACTGGCGGCCGTGGCGGTCAGGGCATCGATCGGGTTGACGTCGCCAATCCAGAATTCAGTTGCGATGAGGCTGCAAACCGCTATTTTCCGCCCCCTGTTGAATGACTTATAAAGAAAGAACAATCGTTCATGCCGAAGCCGGTGCGTATTTCGCTTGACGCGATGGGGGGCGATCACGGGCCCCCGGTCGTGATCCCAGGCGCAGCCTTGGCCTTGGAGCGCCATCCCGATCTTCGCTTCCTGATGTTCGGAAATGAGACAGTTGTTGCGCCTCTCCTGAAGGCTCATCCCAAGCTGAAGGACGCCACCGAGCTTCGCCATACGGAGATCGCGATCGCGATGGACGAGAAGCCCAGCCAGGCGATCCGGATGGGACGAGGAAAGTCGTCCATGTGGCGCGCCGTCCAGGCCGTCCGGGACGGAGAGGCGGATGCGGCCGTCTCGGCCGGCAATACCGGGGCGCTGATGGCGACCGCCAAGGTATGCCTCAAGACCATGGCGCATATCGAACGCCCGGCAATTGCATGCATGTGGCCGACAATGCGGGGCGAGAGCATCGTGCTCGACGTCGGCGCGACCATCGGGGCGGATGCCGGGCATCTTGTCGACATGGCAATCATGGGGGCCGCCATGGCGCGCATCGTCTTCGACCTCGATCGCCCGTCTGTTGGGCTCCTCAATGTGGGCACGGAAGAGATCAAGGGGATCGAGGCTGTGAAGGAAGCCAGCCGGATCTTGAAGGAATCGAACCCTCCGCACCTCGACTACCGGGGCTTCGTCGAAGGCGACGATCTCGGCAAGGGGACGGTCGACGTGGTCGTGACCGAGGGGTTCACGGGCAACATTGCCTTGAAAACGGCCGAGGGAACGGCCAAGCAGATCGCCCAGTACCTGCGCTCGGCCATGAGCCGGACCCTGATGGCGAAGATCGGCTATCTGTTTGCGAAACAAGCCTTCAACGCTCTTCGGGACAAGATGGACCCGCGCAAGGTCAATGGCGGCGTCTTCCTCGGTCTGGAGGGGGTCGTCGTCAAGAGCCATGGCGGGACGGACGATCTCGGCTTCGCCAGCGCCATCGACGTGGCCTACGACATGGCGCATTTTGAACTGATGAACACAATCCGGAGCATGTTGGATCATGATCCGGTCGGCCAACCGGCCTGAGGAAGGCGCATCTTGAAACGCACCCGTTCCGTCGTACGCGGCATCGGCTCCTATCTGCCGAGGCGCAAGCTGACAAACCAGGATCTCGAGAAGCTGGTCGAAACCTCGCACGAGTGGATCGTGCAGAGGACTGGCATTGAGGAGCGCCACATCGCCGAAGATGACGAGACCACATCCGTTCTGGGGATCAAAGCCGCCGAAGCGGCCCTGGCCGATGCGGGGCTCACCGCCAACGATATCGATCTCGTCATCTGTGCCACCTCGACGCCGGACTATACCTTCCCGTCGACCGCCACGATGATCCAGACCGGAATCGGCATGACACACGGAGCGGCCTTTGACCTCCAGGCCGTTTGCACAGGGTTCGTCTATGCCGTCGCAACAGCGGACAAGTTCCTTCAGTCCGGCTCGCACAGGCGTGCGCTCGTGATCGGCGCCGAGACTTTCTCCCGCATCCTCGACTGGAACGACCGCACGACCTGCGTGCTGTTCGGCGACGGGGCGGGGGCGATCGTCCTCGAGGCCCAGGAGGGGGAGGGCACGTCAGCCGATCGCGGCGTGCTGACGTCCCATCTCCGTTCCGACGGCCGCTACCGGGACAAGCTCTACGTCGACGGTGGACCGGGCTCGACGAAGACCACTGGCGTGCTGAAGATGGAGGGCCGAGAGGTCTTCAAGTTCGCAGTCGGGATGGTGGCGGATGTGGTGCAGGATGCCTTCAAGGCGACGGGGACGAGCGCCGAGGAGCTCAAGTGGTTCGTTCCCCACCAGGCCAACAAGCGCATCATCACGGCCAGTGCAGACAAGCTCGGAATCGCTCCCGAGAAGGTTGTCATTACCGTGGACCGGCACGGCAATACGTCGGCGGCTTCAATTCCCTTGGCCCTGGATGCCGCAAGAAGAGACGGGCGCATCCAGGATGGGGATCTCGTGATGATCGAAGCGATCGGTGGCGGGTTTACCTGGGGAAGCGCTTTGATCCGCTGGTAGCGCGGACGGGCACCCACTCCGGTGGTATCCGGTATTTTGGACCTTGGCGGTTGACCGTAGGGAGCCATCTGCATAGCGTCGTCCGGGACGACAAGACCAACGAACTCATTCGCGCTGGGGAGCTCAATGGCTGGCAAGACGATAACGAGAGCGGATCTGAGCGAGGCCGTCTATCAGAAGGTTGGACTCTCGCGGACCGAATCGGCTGAACTGGTGGAGCGGGTGCTGGCTGAAATCTGCGACAGCCTGGCCGCCGGCGAGACGGTGAAGCTCTCCTCGTTCGGCTCGTTCATCGTGCGCAGCAAAGGCGAGCGCGTCGGCCGCAATCCCAAGACCGGTGTCGAGGTCCCGATCGATCCCCGTCGCGTGATGGTGTTCAAGCCCTCGAACGTCTTGAAGGCTCATATCAACGGTGAGACCTTCGAAGGCGAGGATTGATCCGATTATGACGAGCGGCGTCATGGACAAGAGCCCCGACGCATTCCGCACGATTAGCGAGGTTGCCGAGGACCTCGACGTCCCTCAGCATGTGCTGCGCTTTTGGGAAACCCGATTCAATCATATCAAGCCTCTCAAGCGCGGCGGCGGGCGTCGCTATTATCGTCCGGACGATGTCGATCTGCTCAAAGGTATTCGGCAGCTCCTCTATGGAGAGGGCTACACGATCAAGGGTGTTCAGCGGATCCTGAAGGAAGAAGGGGTTCGCTTCGTCCAGGGTGTCGGCCGGGGGGAACAGAGCGTTCCGGCCCTCCAGACGGAACCGGCACAAGACGCCGAGGCGGGTGAGGTCGCAGACGGCGGCCAATCTTACGAGGAAGAGGGGGCCTTGATGCCTCCCCAGCACGGGCTCTCTTCCGAGGCTCTCCGCGGATTGCGGGCAGCCCTCGACGATCTCTATGAATGTGACCGCGTGCTCGCATCTCTGAAAACGTCAGGTGAAGCGCCAGCTGGAGAATAACCCGGTCTTGGCCATTCTCCCGCCCTTTGGAGCCGCGGCACCCAAAGGGAATCGGTTTCGGGCAGGCATGCCGAAATGAGTGCATTGAACCCTTGACAGGGGTCGGGGGCACCCTTAAACCGCACCCACACCGCTTCGGCGGTCCATTGCGCGGGCGTAGCTCAGTCGGTTAGAGTGCCGGCCTGTCACGCCGGAGGTCGCGGGTTCGAGCC